>NZ_BCBD01000135.1:0-14832 GCF_001320345.1 Pseudomonas sp. NBRC 111127
TTGTCAGCTTCCCGCATTTCTACCGGCGCTTTCGTGAGTTGTTCGCCATTGCCCCGCGGCAGTACCGGGCACGCAGCCAGGGCTGGGCAGGCCGGCAGGATGTGGCGGTCCACTGAGTCAGAACGCTGCGAAAATTCACCGGCCCTATCGCCGGCAAGGCAGCTCCCACAGGGATTGCATCAGGGCTGACTGGTGGTTGCCACAAGATTTGCAGCGCCTGCACCATCGAGCGCAGCATCGCGATGCGCCGCGCGGGCGGCGCTCGATCTCACAGGCGCTGAAGGTGCTGCGGCTACCCTTGCCAGATACCCTAGAATCTCCCACAGGACCACGGGGCCTGAAGGCTAGCGGTATCTCTGTGCAAGCAACTGTTTTGTATTGCCTGGACTGGAGCAATCCAGTTTGCATGAATACTGCACCGGGCTTGAGGCCCATGCGGTCGAGGTGGGAGCTGGCTTGCCGGCGATAGGGCCAGACCTGCAAAATGAGTTCGATTACCGAACACCAATCAAACTTGGCGTGTCCGCTATCCGCCCAGCCAATCCCAACGCTGCATTGCCCAACCCCCGCCTTTTTGCTTAAGTGTGCTCATCCACCGGCTGTCGCCTGCCCCCGCGACCTGCAACCGGCCCGATAGAATGACCGTGACGACCGCAACCACAGCCCCACAAGGCCGTAGGAAGCGGCGACCAGAACAATAACGATGCCGAGTGCCTTGCCTATGGAAAACCGCCTGCTGAGCGAGCGCAGTAGCGTGTTTCACCACGCCGACCCGTATGCTGTGTCCGATTATGTCAACCAGCATGTCGGCCAGCATTGCATCGGCCTGTCGCGCACCACCCACCCCCAGGCCAGTCTCAGCCATCGCAAATTCGCCGAACTCGACCTGTGCCGCATCAGCTACGGCGGCAGCGTGCGGGTAACCTCCCCGGCGCTGGAAACCATCTACCACCTGCAAGTACTGCTCAACGGCAACTGCCTGTGGCGCGGACACAAGGGTGAACAGCACCTGGTACCGGGCGAATTGCTGCTGATCAACCCCGATGACCCGGTTGACCTGACCTATTCGCAAGACTGCGAAAAATTCATTCTCAAGGTGCCTGCGCGACTGCTCGATTCAATCTGCGATGAACAGCGCTGGCACCGACCCGACGGCGGCGTGCGCTTTTTGCGTAACCATTATCGGCTGGATGAACTGGATGGCTTCGTCAACCTGCTGGCAATGGTTTGCCATGAGGCGGAGGTGAGCGATTCGCTGCCGCGGGTGCAGGGCCATTACAGCCAAATTGTCGCCAGCAAGCTGCTGACCCTGATGAACACCAATATCCGCCGCGAAAGCCTGGGCTCGCCGGGCGCGAGCCTTGAGCGGATCATCGACCACATCGACCGTAACCTGAAAGTTGAACTGACCGCCGAAGCACTGGCAGAGCAGGCGTGCATGAGCGTGCGTTCGTTGTATGCCTTGTTTGAACGGCACTTGCAGACCACGCCGAAGCACTATGTACGCCAGCGCAAGCTGGAGCAGGTGCATGCCTGCCTCAGCGATGTCAGTTGTTCGGTACGCAGTGTGACCGAACTGGCCATGGACTATGGCTTCCTGCACCTGGGGCGGTTCGCCGAGGTGTATCGGCAGCAGTTTGGCGAGTTGCCCTCGGAAACCTTGCGTAATCGGCGCTGAACCACACCGGCCTCTTCGCGGGCGCGCCCGCTCCCACAGGAATTCCTGACCTTTGAGGGATACACAGTACCTGTGGGAGCGGGCATGCCCGCGAAGAGGCCCTTGAACCTTTCACATCCACCTGCACAAGACGGATAGCACCCCGCACAAACCGGATATTCCCGCCCCATACCAATCCCTAACCTGACCAGGTCTAAACAATAACAAGGGAGACCCTGGCCATGTCCCTGGGATTCGACTACCTCGATGCTATGCTCGAGGACGACCGTGAAAAGGGCATCTACCGCTGCAAGCGCGAGATGTTCACTGACCCACGCCTGTTTGACCTGGAGATGAAACACATCTTCGAGGGCAACTGGATCTACCTGGCCCACGAAAGCCAGATCCCCGAGAACAATGACTTCCTCACCCTGACCATGGGGCGCCAGCCGATCTTCATCGCGCGCAACAAGGACGGTGAGCTCAATGCCTTCCTCAACGCCTGCAGCCACCGCGGTGCCATGCTCTGCCGGCACAAGCGCGGCAACCGTTCCAGCTACACCTGCCCGTTCCACGGCTGGACCTTCAACAACAGCGGCAAGCTGCTCAAGGTAAAAGACCCGAGCAATGCCGGCTACCCCGACAGCTTCAACTGCGACGGCTCCCACGACCTGACCAAGGTGGCGCGCTTCGAGTCGTACCGCGGCTTCCTGTTTGGTAGCCTGAATGCCGATGTCAAGCCGCTGGTCGAGCACCTGGGCGAGTCGGCGAAGATCATCGACATGATCGTCGACCAGTCGCCGCAAGGCCTGGAAGTGCTGCGCGGTGCCAGCTCGTACATTTATGAAGGCAACT
This sequence comes from Pseudomonas sp. NBRC 111127, assembly GCF_001320345.1. Lineage (NCBI taxonomy): Bacteria > Pseudomonadati > Pseudomonadota > Gammaproteobacteria > Pseudomonadales > Pseudomonadaceae > Pseudomonas > Pseudomonas sp. NBRC 111127. The sequence continues at coordinate 2,513 of NZ_BCBD01000135.1, forward strand.
GGAAGCTCACTGCCGAAAACGGTGCCGACGGCTACCACGTCAGCTCCGTGCACTGGAACTACGCCGCCACCCAGAACCAGCGCAAGCAGCGCGAGGCCGGTGACGCGATCAAGACCATGAGCGCTGGCGCCTGGGCCAAGCAGGGCGGTGGCTTCTATTCCTTCGAGCACGGCCACCTGCTGCTGTGGACCCGCTGGGCCAACCCCGAGGACCGCCCAGCCTACGAGCGCCGTGAGCAGCTGGCGGCCGACTTCGGCCAGGCCCGGGCCGACTGGATGATCGAGAACTCGCGCAACCTGTGCCTGTACCCGAACGTGTACCTGATGGACCAGTTCAGCTCGCAGATCCGCGTTGCCCGGCCGATTTCGGTGAACAAGACCGAAATCACCATCTATTGCATAGCGCCGAAAGGCGAGAGCGCCGAGGCGCGGGCCAAGCGTATCCGCCAGTACGAAGACTTCTTCAACGTCAGCGGCATGGCCACCCCGGACGACCTGGAAGAGTTCCGCTCGTGCCAGACTGGTTATGGCGGCGGCACTGGCTGGAACGACATGTCCCGCGGTGCGGCGCACTGGGTGGAAGGCGCCGATGCGGCGGCCAAAGAGATCGGACTGCAGCCGCTATTGTCTGGCGTGCGCACCGAGGACGAAGGCCTGTTCGTGCTGCAGCACAAGTATTGGCAGGCCACCATGGTCCGCGCCCTCAAGGACGAACAACACTTGATCCCCGTGGAGGCCGTGCAATGAGCCTGCATGAAACCGTGCGCGATTTCCTTTACCGCGAGGCGCGCTACCTGGACGATGCCCAGTGGGACCAGTGGCTGGAACTGTACGCCAGCGACGCCAGCTTCTGGATGCCGAGCTGGGACGATGACGACAGCCTGACCGAAGACCCACAAAGCGAAATCTCGCTGATCTGGTACGGCAACCGTGGTGGCCTGGAAGACCGCATATTCCGCATCAAGACCGAGCGCTCCAGTGCGACCGTCCCTGATACCCGCACCTCGCACAACATCAGCAACATCGAGATCGTGGAACAGGGGGAGGGCAGCTGCAAGGTGCGCTTCAACTGGCACACGCTGAGCTTCCGCTACAAGACCACCGACAGTTACTTTGGCACCAGTTTCTACACCCTGGACCTGCGCGGTGAGCAGCCGCTGATCAAGGCGAAAAAGGTCGTGCTGAAGAACGACTATGTGCGCCAGGTCATCGACATCTACCACATCTGATACAGGGTTTTGCGAGCACTGCCCGGTGCGTTTTGCGACGCGCCGTGGGTCGGCTCGCCCGCGAGGTGCAACATGAGCTACCAGATCGCACTGAATTTCGAAGACGGGGTCACCCGCTTCATCGAGGCCACCGGCCACGAAACCGTCGCCGATGCGGCTTACCGCCAAGGCATCAACATCCCCTTGGACTGTCGCGACGGCGCCTGCGGCACCTGCAAGTGCAAGGCCGAATCCGGGCGTTACGACCTGGGCGACAACTTTATTGAAGATGCCTTGAGCGAAGACGAAATCGCCGAAGGCTTCGTGCTGACCTGCCAGATGCGCGCCGAAAGCGACTGCGTGATTCGCATTCCGGCGTCGTCGCAGCTGTGCAAGACCGAGCAGGGCAGTTTCGAGGCGGCCATCAGCGATGTGCGCCAATTGTCGGCCAGCACCATTGCCCTGTCGATCAAGGGCGAAGCGCTGAGCCGCCTGGCGTTCCTGCCAGGGCAGTACGTGAACCTGAAGGTGCCGGGCAGCGAGCAGAGCCGCGCCTACTCGTTCAGCTCGATGCAGAAGGACGGCGAAGTCAGCTTCCTGATCCGCAACGTGCCGGGCGGCCGGATGAGCGGCTTCCTGACCAACCTGGCCAAGGCCGGCGACAGCATGAGCCTTACCGGGCCATTGGGCAGCTTCTACCTGCGCCCGATTCGGCGCCCGCTGTTGCTGCTGGCCGGAGGTACCGGCCTGGCGCCATTCACCGCAATGCTGGAAAAGATCGCTGAGCAGGGCAGTGAACACCCGCTGCACCTGATCTATGGCGTGACCAACGACTTCGACCTGGTCGAGCTCGACCGCCTGCAAGCACTGGCTGCACGCATCCCCAACTTCACCTACAGCGCCTGCGTGGCCAACCCGGACAGCCAATACCCGCACAAGGGCTACGTGACCCAGCACATCGAGCCGGGCCACCTCAACGATGGCGATGTGGACGTATACCTGTGCGGGCCACCGCCGATGGTCGAAGCGGTCAGCCAGTACGTGCGTGAACAGGGCATTACCCCGGCCAACTTCTACTACGAAAAGTTCGCGGCCGCGGCCTGATTACCTTTACCCCGAGCATGACACCGCCCCCCTGTAGCAGCGGGTTTACCCGCGAAGAGGCCAGCAGGTACAGCAACGTTGCCTGGTCGGACGCATTCGCGGGTAAACCCGCTCCTACGGGGACCGCGGGGAAGCGGAGATTTGAACATGAACAACAGATTCCAAGGCAAGGTTGCCCTGGTCACCGGCGCCGCCCAAGGCATTGGTCGTGGCGTGTGTTGGCGGCTCAAGGCCGAGGGGGCGCAAGTGGTGGCGGTAGACCGCTCCGAACTGGTCCACGAACTGGCCGGCGAGGGGGTGCTGACCCTGACCGCCGACCTTGAGCTGCACGCGGACTGTGTCCGGGTCATGGCCAGCGCAGTAGCATCGTTCAGCCGCCTCGACATACTGGTCAACAATGTGGGCGGTACCATTTGGGCCAAGCCTTTCGAGCACTACGCAGCCGAAGAGATAGAAGCCGAAGTGCGCCGCTCGCTGTTCCCCACCTTGTGGTGCTGCCACGCCGCACTGCCGTACATGCACGAACGCGGCAGTGGGGTCATTGTCAACGTTTCGTCGGTCGCCACCCGGGGCGTGAACCGGGTGCCGTATGGTGCGGCCAAGGGTGGGGTCAATGCGCTGACTGCTTGCCTGGCCTTCGAAACCGCTGGCCGTGGCATCCGCGTCAACGCCACCGCGCCGGGTGGCACCGAAGCGCCGCCGCGGCGGGTGCCGCGCAACACCGCCGAGCAAACCGAGCAGGAGAGGCGCTGGTACCAGCAAATTGTCGACCAGACCCTCGACAGCAGCCTGATGCACCGCTACGGCAGCATCGACGAGCAGGTCGGGGCAATTCTGTTCCTGGCCAGCGATGAAGCGTCATACATCACCGGCGTGACCCTGCCGGTGGGGGGCGGCGACCTCGGCTGACCGCCCGGTCTTGCGGCGTTGCATCTGGCAACAAGGCGGGGAATTGCCTAGCGGCCCTGGTTGAGGGTAGTTTCCCGTCACCACCTGCCAGGAATGCTCCCTTGGACTCGATTACCCAAGCTGTACTCGGCGCCGCTCTGCAGGGTGCCGTTCTTGGCCGCCTGCAAGGCCGCCGCGCGCTATTGTATGGCGCGGCGTTGGGCACGCTGCCGGACCTCGACGTGATCATCCGCTACGCCGACCCGGTGTCGCAGATGACTTACCACCGCGGCTTCTCCCACTCGCTGTTCGTGCTCACCGGGCTGGCCTTGCTGCTGGCCTGGCTGGTCAACAAGTGCTGGCCCGACAAAGGCTATACCTTGAACAGGCTGTTCCTGGCGTTCTGGCTGGTGCTGATCACCCACCCATTGCTCGATGCCTTCACGGTCTATGGCACCCAGTTGTTCTGGCCTCTGCCAGTCACACCGCAAAGCTGGGCTGCGGTATTCATCATTGACCCGGTGTATACCCTGCCCCTGGTGGCCGCCGTTATCTACGCGGCTGTGCGCGGGGTGACTGCCAGGGCCACGCGGCTGCTGACCCTGGCACTGGTGTTCAGCACGGCGTACCTTGGTTTCGGCCTTGCCGGGCGCATGGCCGCCGAGCAGCGCTTCCAGGCCGCACTGGACCAGCAAGGTGTCGTCACCACTGAACTGCGTGCCGTGCCCCTTGCCTTCAACAGCCTGGTCTGGCGAGTGTTGGCGAAAACGCCCGGGGGTGACTACTACGAAGGCATCAGCAGCGCCTTCGACCGGCAGGCGCCAGAAATGCAGCGCTTGCCGCGCAACACGCAGTTGGCGCAGGTGTTGGCCACCGATGAGCTGTATCAGCGTTTGCGCTGGTTCACCGATGACTGGTTGCGTTACGACCAGGTCGGCGACGTGCTGGTGGTCACGGACTTGCGCATGGGTATCCCGGGCAACTACAGCTTCCGTTTCCGCATGGCGCACCGGGACAGCCAGGGGCAGTGGGTGGTCGATGTGCCAGCGGCTTTCCAAACCGGGCCCGGGTCGATGTTCAACAGGCGCGACCTGGTACTGATCTGGCGGCGTGTCATCGAGCAGCAACCACCGCTGCCGTTGGCCCTGTGGACCGAACGCTACCTGGGCGTCAGCCCTGTCGAACGCGAGCGCTGAGCGTTGCGCTCGGCGGGGCTGGACCTGGTCAAATGGACCGCCATGGCGACCATGGTCGCCGATCACCTGCGCTTTCTATGGCCCACAGCCGATGGCCTGTTCGTGGTGGGCAGGCTGGCGTTCCCGTTGTTTTGCCTGGCCATTGCAGTGAATGTGCAGCGGGCCAGGGCAGGGGCTTTCAATACCATTGCCAATGTGCGCTACCTGGGGCTGATGCTGCTGTTCTCGGTGCTGTCGGAACCTGCATATCGCTGGCTGGACGGCGGCTCGCAGACATTGAACGTGATGCCGACGCTGGTATTGGGGGTGCTGGTGGCCTGGGGTGTGCATTACCCGTTGCTGTCGCTGCGTTTGCTGGGTTTGGCGGCCGGGCTGGCAGGTTTTTTGTTCAGTGGGCAGTTGATGTATGGGGTACCCGGGGTCTTGCTGCCAGGCGCCTGCCTGATGGCGCGCCGGCAGGGCGGCGCGGCCTGGGTGTTGCCTTGCCTGCTGGCCATGGGCGGCAACCTGACCAATAGCTGGTTGCAGGCGCATTTGCTGGCACCGATCACCCTGCTCACACTGCTGAGCGCGGCCTCGGCGCTTGCGCTTGGCTCAGCGCTGTTGCGCCATGATGATTGGCGGGTGCCGGCAGTGGGGCGCTGGGGCTATCTGTTTTATCCAGTGCATCTGCTGGTAATAAAGGTGCTGTCCTGAGCCTGTGATCGGAGGGCGGGCCTACCCAAGCCCCTTCAGCCGATCAGCGTCAGGGCCTGTTGCAGGGTCAACGGCTGTTTCATACGCTGCGAGAGCGCCGCCATGGCATCGGAATACCCCCTGGCAATCACTGCCTCGACCTGCTCGTTCACACACTGCAGGGCAATGAAGTCACCTGTTTCCGGCTCGCCGACGAACTCGATGCGGTTCCAGTCCTGTGCGTGCCCCAGCGCCTCGAAGGTAACCCCGTGCTGGTAGGTCCAGAAGAACGGCACGTCGGCGTAGCGGCGTTGCTCGCCGAGCATGTTGGCCGCTGCGATCACCCCCTGTTGCTGCGCCAGGCGCCAGTGCTCGATGCGCACCGGGCGCCCGGCAAGCGGGAATGTGGCGATGTCCCCTGCCGCCCACAGGCCGGGGGCAGCACGCATGTCGGCGTCGACCCTCACCGATTTGTCTTCCCCCAGGGGCACCCCGTGCAGAAACGCCGTCGCGGGGCTGACGCCGGTTCCCAGCACGATCAAGGCTGTTTGCAGGCGCTCGCCGTTGGCCAGTACCACGGCCTCGACCTGCCCCTGGCCTTCGATCCGCTTGACCTCGGTGGGGCCGTGAAAAGTCACCCCATGAGCCTCATGCAGCATGCGCAGGCAACGGCCAATGCGTTCACCCAGCTGTCGAGCCAGGGGGATCTCGTGGCGGGCTACCACATGCACCCGCGCGCCGTACGCCTGCAGGGCCGAAGCGGCCTCCAGGCCGATGAAGCCGTCGCCCACAATGACCAACGGCTGGCCGGGCTCGGCCGCATCGAGCACGCGCTCAGCATCGTCGCGGGAACGCAGGGTGAACACCCCAGGCAGATCGATACCGGCCAGTTGCGGGCGCACGGGCTTACCGCCGGTGGCAAGCAGGCAGGCGTCATACGCGATCGACTGGCCGTCAGCCAAAGTGATTTGGCGGTGCTGGCTGTCAACGCTGCGCACCTTGCCATGCTTGCGCTCCAGTTGGCCTTGGCGCAAGGCATCGGCGTCGAGCAAGGCGGGTACTTCGTCGGGGGGCATCTGCCCGGCGATCACGAATTTGCTCAGCGAGGTCCGGTCATAGGCGGGCTGACGCTCCTGGTCTATCCACACCAGCCGGCCGGCAAAACCTTGCCTGAGCAGGGCGGCCACCGCAGCGCTGCCCGCGGCCCCGGCACCCACCACCACAAAGCAGCGGGCATCGCTGTGCCTGGGCGGCTCGACGGCGGCCATGGGCTGGTCATCGACCCACACCTGATCGCCCTTGAGCCACACTTGGTAGCGGCGCAGGTCGGCAAGTGCCGGCGGTTCGCAGACTGCGCCGTCGTCGACGGCAAACGCGGCTTTGTGCCACGGGCAGACCAGTAGCCCGGCGCACACCACCCCCTCGTCGAGCGGCGCGCCGGCGTGCGGGCAATTGGCCTGATAGGCGCGTACCTGCTGGCCTTGGCGAACGAGGATGATCTCTTCGCTGCCGGCCTGAACGCGCAACGGGCGGTGCTCGTCGAGTTGTGCCAGGCGGGCCACGGCGTACTGGGTCATGAGGGTTCTCCAAAGGGGGCCTTTGGAACCATTTGACGCCTGAGGTGGGAAGGGGGTGCGTTGGGCTGACGATCGGTGTTCCGGTGGTAGCGGGCCAGGCCCGCTGCCACCAGAACACCCCGTTGCATCAGTATGCGGGCGTGGTCTGGCAGCGGCCCGCCGCTGGACTCAATTGGCCCGGGCAGCACTCAGTGCACCGGCCCTGGTCACGCGCAGCGCCACCAGGCTACCGAGCACGATCAGTGCCGCCAACGAATACAGGGCGGCATCGGTGGACCCGGTCTGGTCCTTGATGAACCCCACCAGGTACGGGCTGAGGAAGCCGGCCATCTGGCCGACCGAGTTGATGATCGCCAGGCCGGCCACGGCGGCACTGGCGCTGAGCAGCGCCGTGGGCATTGGCCAGAACATCGGCAGACCGGTGAGCGCGCCCATGGTGGCGATGGACAGGCCAAGGATGGCGATGGCCGGGTTGGCGGCGAAGTTGACTGCGATCAGCAAGCCCACGGCGCCCATGAGCATCGGCACCACCAGATGCCAGCGGCGTTCGTTGCGCAAATCGGCCGAGCGCCCGCAGAGAATCATGAACACCCCGGCCAACAAGTACGGAATGGCGCTGAGCCAGCCGATCAGCAGCGGGTTGTCGAAGCCCATGCCCTTGATGATCGACGGCAACCAGAAGTTGATGGCGTAGACACCGCTCTGGATACAGAAATAGACGAAACCAAAGGTCCAGATCAGCGGGTTGGTCAGTACCGCCAGTACACTGTCGCCGGCAGTGGCAGGCTTGCTGGCAGCATCGCCCGCCAAGTCTGCGGCGATCAGCTGGCGTTCGCCCGCGCTCAACCAGGCAGCCTTCTGGTAACCGTCACTGAGCAGGAACACTGCCAGAATGCCCAGGGCCACGGTCGGCAAGCCCTGGATCAGGAACATCCATTGCCAGCCGGCCAGGCCATGCTGGCCGGCGGCGAAATGTTCGAGGATCCAGCCGGAGAACGGCCCGCCCAGCAGGCCCGAAACCGGAATAGCCGACATGAACAGGGCCATGATGCGCCCGCGTCTGGCTGCCGGGAACCAGCGCGAAAGGTACAACACCACGCCCGGGAAGAAGCCGGCTTCGGCCGCCCCAGTGAGCAGGCGCAAGGTATAGAACTCGGTCGGGGTGGTGACGAACAGCAGGCAAGTGGACAAACTGCCCCAGGCGATCATCATCAGCGCGATCCAGCGCCGAGGGCCGAAGCGGTTGAGCGCCAGGTTGCTGGGCAGGCCGCACAATACATAGCCGATGAAGAAGATGCCGGCGCCAAGGCCGTACACGGTTTCGCTGAACTTCAGCGCGTCGAGCATCTGCAGCTTGGCAAAGCCGACGTTGACGCGGTCCAGGTAGTTGAACAGGTAGCAGATGAAAATGAACGGAATCAGCCGCAGGGTGATGCGCCGGTACAGCGCGTTGCGGGTGGTGTCCGTGCCTTGGTCAGGGGCTGGGCTGTGTGCCATGATCGGATTCTCTGTTGTTATGGTTATCGCCGCGTCGCCTGTGCCGGCGCTCGCCCTGACGAGTCTCGGGGACTGCGGCGTGCCTGTCTTTGTGCTTTTGCACAGTGCCGGGCGCGGGCTGCTGTGCCCGAGCCCAAAAGCCTAACACCCTAAGGACCGTGCAATGTTCGAACTCGACCATGACCTGGCACAGGATATCGTTGACCGGGCGATGGCCATTCTGCCGTGCAACGTCAATGTCATGGACAGCCAGGGGTTGATCCTGGGCAGCGGCGAGCCGGAACGCATCAACACCCGCCATGAAGGCGCCCAGTTGGTACTTGCCAACGGCCGGATCGTCGAATTGGACACTGACGCGGCCAAATGCCTGAAGGGCGTGCAGCCTGGGGTCAACCTGCCGTTGATGCTCGACGGCAGGTTGATGGGCGTGCTGGGCCTGACCGGCGACCCGCAGCACGTGCGAACCTACGGTGAACTGGTGCGCATGACCGCCGAAATGCTGCTGGCCCAGCGCCATTTGCAGGCCGACCAGCAGTGGCGGCGGCAGCGCTGTGACGACCTGTTGGCGTTGCTGCTTGGCGGCAGCGGTGATTCCCCGCGGTTGCTTGACGAAGCCCGGCAACTGGGCCTGAAGCCACAGCTGCCGCGCGTGCCGTGCTTGTTCGAACTGGCCTCGGGGCCGGCCGCCGAGGCACTGGCAGCGTGGTTGACCAGCCGTTACCCCGACAGCTGGTGTGTCAGCCCGGCGCGGCAGTCGTTGCTGTGGTGCCGCCCGGCGGGTGTCGCGCTGGATGAGCCGCGCCTGCTGGAACGCCTGCAACGGCATGGCTGGGAAGTGGAACGGCTAGCCCTGGGCAGCGCCGCGCAGAGCCTGGAGCAGTTGCGCCGGGGTTACCGTCGGGTGCGTGACTTGCTGGCTTATGGCCGTGAGGTATTGCCTGGCGAACGCCTACTCAGCCTGCAGCGCTACCGGCTGCCGGCGCTGCTGTGGCGCCACCGCAATGATGACGCACTGGATGAACTGCTGGAACCGTTGCAGCGCATACGCGTCAAGGACAGCAGCGGCCAGCTGCTGACCACGCTGCGGGCATGGTGTGCCCATGACGGCCAGAGCCAGGCCTGTGCCGATGCCTTGGGCATTCATCGCAACAGCCTGCGCTACCGGCTGGAGCGCATTGCCGAGTTGGGCGAGGTCGACCCGCTGCGGATGGAAGGCATGCTGAGCTTGTACCTGGGGTTGCAGCTGTTGCCTGCAGACTGAAGCATTTCTCTGTTGCGGCCCTATCGCCGGCAAAGGCCAAAGGCATCCGCCCAAACAACCCACCCAGGGTTTTGTGCATTTGACCGAGGCCGCCTGGGCGCACAGCTGTCAGCATGCCGCCATCAGGACAGGAGAATCCCCATGAAGATCGTCATTGCCCCCGACTCGTTCAAGGACAGCCTCGATGCTGCCGGGGTTGCGCGCGCCATCGCTGCCGGCTTGCGTGAGGGTTGCCCGGGTGTGCAGGTGGTCGAATGCCCGATGGCCGATGGTGGCGAAGGCACCATGGACGCGATCCTTGCCGCCAGTGACGGCGAGCTGCGCCGCCAGACCGTGCGCGGGCCGCTGGGGCAGAGCGTGGAAGCCGGCTGGGGCTGGTTGCCGCACAGCCGCACGGCAATCATCGAAATGGCCCAGGCCAGTGGCCTGCAGCTGGTCCCAACCGGGCAGCGCGATGCCTGCCGCAGCAGCACCTGGGGTACCGGCGAGCTGATTGCCGCCGCGTTGGCTGCCGGCGCACAGCGCGTAGTACTGGCCATTGGCGGCAGTGCCACCAACGACGCCGGTAGCGGCATGTTGCGTGCGTTGGGCCTGCGCCTGCTGGATGCCAATGGGCAAACGCTGGAAGAAGGCGGCCTTGCCCTGGCCAAGCTGGCCCGTGTTGACGCGAGCGACCTCGACCCGCGGCTGGCCGAGGTGCAATTCGAGGTCGCTGCCGACGTCGACAACCCGCTGTGCGGGGCCAATGGTGCATCGGCGATCTTCGGCCCGCAGAAGGGCGCCAACCCGCAGCAGGTGCAGGCGCTGGACCAGGCGCTGGGGCATTTTGCCGACCACTGTGCGCAGTTGCTGGGTGAGGATGTGCGTGACTACCCAGGTTGTGGCGCCGCCGGTGGCATGGGTTTCGCCGCGCGGGCATTCATGGGCGCGCAGTTCCGCCCCGGGGTAGAGGTGGTGGCGGAACTGGCCGGGCTCGATGCCCTGGTGCAAGGTGCTGATCTGGTGGTGACGGGCGAGGGGCGCTTCGATGCACAGACCTTGCGCGGCAAGACGCCAATGGGCGTGGCCCGGGTCGCCAAGCGCCACGGGGTACCGGTGGTGGTACTGGCCGGGACCTTGGGTGAGGGCTACCAGCAGTTGTATGCGCACGGCGTGGATGCGGCCTTTGCCCTGAGCAGTGGGCCAATGAGCCTGGAGCAGGCATGTGCCGATGCCGCTGAGCTGCTGCAGGCGCGGGCCTGTGACATCGCCCGCCTGTGGCGCTGCGCAGCCGTCAGGGAATGAGCACCTGCTCATGGCCGGCCGGTAGGGCGGCCAGTTCGCCGAAGCGTTGTGCCGCATCGATGTAGCGCAGCGCCGACTTGGCGTCTTTCCAGCCCACATAGCTCATCAACGCTTTCAACTCCCAACCATTGGCGGTGGCCCAGGTGGCGAAACCGCGCCGCAGCGAGTGGCCGGTGTACAAGGCTGCCGGAACCCCGGCGCGTGCCAGCATGCGCCTTAGCAGCCCCACCAGGCTGTTGCTGTTGAGCGCGCTGTCGCCCAGGTTGCCCCAACGGTCGAGCTTGCGAAACACCGGCCCGTGGGCAATGCCGGCAACCTCCAGCCATTGCAGGTAGGCCGTGACCGGGCACAGGGCCTTGAGCGCGGGGGTGCGGTGCTGCACCCCCAGCGCTTCGCGGTCACCCTTGCTGCGTGGCAGGAACAGGGTGATGCCGACACCCGCTTCGGCCTGGACATGCTCCACGCGCAGGCGCGCCAGCTCATCGCCACGAAAACCCCGCCAAAAGCCCAGCAACAGCAGCGCGCTATCGCGCCGTGCGCGGCGCAAGGCGGCCAGGTCGTGATTCTCACGGGCCTGGCGGGCTTCCTCTTCAAAACAGGCGACCGCCGTTTGCAGGTGCTGCAGCAGCAGCGGGGCAGCCTGCTTGGGCGGGGCCGGGTGCAAGCTACGAATGCCGCGCAGCACCTGGCGCACCAGGGGGGCCTTGGTGGGGTCGGGAAAGCCTTGGGCAACGTGCCACTGGCTCAGCGCGGCCAGCCGTTGGCGCAGGGTGCTGACGGCATGCTGGTCGGCATGCTCGGCCAGGTAGCGGGCGATGCTCTCGGCGGTGGCCGGCAGAAAGCCGCCCCAGTGGCTTTCGAAGTGTTCGACGGCAGCCTGATAGCTACGCCGAGTGTTGTCGCGGGTGGCGGCGCGCAGGTAGCGTTCGATATCGGTCATGGTGCAAGCGGCGGTGGAGGACGGCTACACGATAAACCTAAATCACCCGGCTGTCCCGGGTGTGATCGGGCGCGCTGTACAGCAGCGGCACGCTGCGGTATACCTGAGCGCGACCAAGGGGAGCCCGGCAACGGGCTGAGAAACCGCTGAGCATCGCAGCGCGGTGACCCTTCGAACCTGATCCGGATCATGCCGGCGAAGGGATGGGCTCGATACGTGTCGTCACCTGCCTTTTTGCCGGCCTCACATGCGAGGCTCGTCCATGCCCAGTACCAAGGTCTCGCTGCCATCCCCCCACAAGGACAGCACCATGACCGAACGCTTCAGCCAGACCCTGCGCCGCCATAGCCACCCGACCTGGTCGGCCGCCGTTGGCCACCGTTTCGTGACCCAACTGTGCGACGGCAGCCTACCGGCGCCGATCATGATCGACTACCTGGTGCAGGACCACCGCTTTCTCGACAGCTTCCTGACCTTGCTCGGTGCCGCCATCGCCACCGCCGATACCTTCGAGGCCCGGCTGCGCTTCGGCCGCTTTGCCGGCATGATCTGCAGCGACGAGAACACCTATTTCCTGCGCGCGTTCGAGGCGCTGGATGTCAGCCCGGAGCAACGCCGCGACCCTGCCGATACCGCACCCACTGCCGGTTTCAAGGCAATCATGCGCGAAGCGGCCGCCACACGTTCCTAC
>NZ_BCBD01000136.1:0-14804 GCF_001320345.1 Pseudomonas sp. NBRC 111127
TGACCTGACCCTGGTCAAGGTGGACGGGCACACGGCGGTGCTCAACCACGCCGACTTCAAAAGCTATGACCTGGGGCAGTCGGTGAAAAGCAACAAAGGCTTCGAGGCCGTCGCCTGGGACCCGCTGCACCAGCGCCTGGTCATCGGCGAGGAGCGCCCGCCCAAGCTGTACACCTGGAACACCGATGGCCGCAGCCAGCTCAAGGGCGACAAGCAGCCGCTGCCAAGCGATCAGCTCGACTTGCGCAACCTCTCGGCGCTGGGTGTCGACCCGCGCACAGGCCACCTGTTGGTATTGTCGGCCGACTCCAACATGCTGCTGGAGCTGGACCAGCAGGGGCAGCAGGTCAGCTTCATGACTTTGCTCGGCGGGTTCAACGGCCTGCAAGGCACCATCCCGCGGGCCGAGGGGGTGGCGATGGACGACCAGGGCAACCTGTACATGGTCAGTGAGCCGGCATTGTTCTATCGCTTCAGAAAACCCTGAGCCAACAATCCGCTTTTTCGGATGCTGGCATTAAGCTTTATTTCAGTCATTCATGGTTAGATTCGCCATCCTTGTGCCGAGTCTGCCTGTATGCGTGGTTTTGTTCGTCTATCCCTGGTAATCGCCGTTGTCTGCCTGTGCCTGCTCGGCTGGGCCGGGCATGAGTTCCGCCTTTACGAGCGCGCCTGGTTCAACCTCAAGACCTGGTGGCAGCCCGCCGAGCAGAGCATGGGCCTGGAGCGCTACCGGGTGGTGCTGGAAGCGCAGCCTATCGAAGGGTTGAACGACGATATATCGGCGCTGACCTACGACCCTGACCGCAAGACCCTGTTTACCGTCACCAACGCCCGTTCGGAGTTGATCGAGCTGTCGCTGGACGGGCGCATCCTGCGCCGCGTGCCGCTGACGGGCTTCGGCGACCCGGAGGCCGTGGAGTATGTCGGGCCAAACAGCTATGTGATTTCCGACGAGCGTCAGCAACGGCTGATCCGGGTGCGCCTGGACGACGACACGTTGTTCCTCGATGCCGGCGATGCCGAGCAGCTCAGCCTGGGCATTGGCCTGAACGGCAACAAAGGCTTCGAAGGCCTGGCCTACGACTCAGCGGGCAAGCGCCTGTTCGTGGCCAAGGAACGCGACCCGATGCTGATCTACGAGGTCCATGGCTTCCCGCACGACAACCCGGAAAAGCCCTATGCCGTGCATGTAGTACAGGACCGCAAGCGCGATTCACGGTTGTTCGTGCGGGACTTGTCGAGCTTGCAGTTCGATGAGCGCAGTGGGCACCTGCTGGCATTGTCCGACGAGTCGCGGCTGTTGCTGGAGCTGGATATCGAGGGCAGGCCGCTGAGTACCCTGTCGCTGCGCAAGGGCTACCAAGGCTTGCGGGCGACCGTACCGCAGGCCGAGGGGATTGCGATGGACGAGGCGGGAACCCTTTATCTGGTCAGTGAGCCGAACCTGTTCTATGTGTTCAAGCAGCCAGCCGACTGATCGTCTGTCAGGGCCCTTCGCGGGTAAACCCGCTCCCACAGATAGCTCGCCAGCTCCAGGCCAGTGGAGATCGCTGTAGGAGCGGGTTTACCCGCGAAGCGGTTTAATTGGCCGTCAGGCTCTTCACACCGTCAGCAGTACCCAGCAACAGCAGGTCCGCCGGCCGCGCCGCGAACAGGCCGTTGGTCACCACGCCAACAATGGCGTTGATCTGTGCTTCCAGCTCCACCGGGTTGGTGATCTGCAGGTTGTACACATCGAGGATCACGTTGCCGTTGTCGGTCACCACACCCTCGCGGTACACCGGGTCGCCGCCCAGCTTGACCAGTTGGCGGGCCACGTGGCTGCGGGCCATCGGGATCACCTCGACCGGCAGTGGGAAGGCGCCCAGCACCGGCACCAGTTTGCTGGCATCGGCGATGCAGATGAAGGTCTTGGCCACTGCTGCAACGATCTTCTCGCGGGTCAGGGCTGCGCCGCCGCCCTTGATCAGGTTCAGGTGCGCGTCGCTTTCATCGGCGCCGTCCACGTAGAACTCCAGCTCGCTGACGCTGTTCAGTTCGTACACCGGAATACCATGCCCCTTCAGGCGCTGGGCCGTGGCCTCGGAGCTGGCGACGGCACCGTCGAAGGCGGTCTTGTGCTGAGCCAGGGCATCGATGAAGAAGTTGGCGGTCGAACCGGTACCGACGCCGACGACGCTCTTTTCATCCAGCTTGGGCAGAATGAAGTCGACAGCGGCCTGGGCGACGGCCTGTTTGAGTTGGTCCTGGGTCATGCGGGCTCCGGAAGGGGCAGGGCGGTTTCAAAGTTGCCTAGTATAACGGCTCGCACGGCTTTGCTGTGGTCGCCCGACGTAGCGCTGGGGTAGACTTCCAGCCCTTGTCCCGCGGCCCAGTGATGCTTTCCCGATGCTCGAACAGTACGTCAAGAAGATCCTCACCTCGCGCGTCTATGACGTTGCCGTCGAAACCCCGTTGCAGAGCGCCGGGCAACTGAGCAAGCGCCTGGGCAACCAGATTCTGCTCAAGCGCGAAGACCTGCAGCCGGTGTTCTCGTTCAAGATCCGCGGGGCGTACAACAAGCTGGCCCAGCTGACCCCGGAAGAACTGGCCCGCGGCGTGGTCACCGCCTCGGCCGGCAACCACGCCCAGGGCCTGGCCCTGGCCGCGCGGGAAATGGGCATCAAGGCCACCATCGTGATGCCCAAGACCACCCCGGAGATCAAGGTCGAAGGCGTACGCTCGCGTGGCGGCAAGGTGGTGCTGCATGGCGACTCGTTCCCCGAGGCGCTGGCCTATTCGCTGAAGCTGGTGGATGAAAAGGGCCTGGTCTATGTCCACCCTTACGATGACCCGCACACCATCGCCGGGCAGGGCACCGTGGCCATGGAAATCCTGCGCCAGCACCCTGGCCAGCTGGACGCGATCTTCGTGCCGGTGGGCGGCGGTGGCCTGATCGCCGGTATTGCCGCCTACGTGAAGTACCTGCGCCCGGAAATCAAGGTCATTGGTGTAGAACCGGATGACTCCAACTGCCTGCAGGCGGCCATGGCCGCGGGTGAGCGCGTGGTGCTGCCGCAGGTCGGGCTGTTCGCCGACGGCGTGGCGGTGGCGCAGATCGGCCAGCACACCTTCGATATCTGCCGCCACCATGTGGATGAAGTGGTCACGGTCAGCACCGATGAAATCTGTGCCGCAATCAAGGATATCTACGACGATACCCGCTCGATCACCGAGCCTGCCGGCGCGTTGGGTGTGGCGGGCATCAAGCGTTACGTCGAACTGTACGGCGTGACCGGCCAGACCCTGGTGGCAATCGACTCCGGCGCCAATGTCAATTTCGACCGCTTGCGCCATGTGGCCGAGCGTGCCGAACTGGGTGAAAAGCGCGAGGCGATCATCGCCGTTACCATTCCTGAACGCCCGGGCAGCTTCAAGGCGTTCTGCCAGGCGATTGGCAAACGCCAGATCACCGAGTTCAACTACCGCAAGCACACCTCGGACGAGGCGCATATCTTCGTGGGCGTGCAGACCCACCCGGAAAACGACCCGCGCGCAGCCTTGGTGCAGCATTTGAGCGAGCAGGGTTTCCCGGTAACGGACCTGACCGACAACGAGCTGGCCAAGTTGCACATTCGTCATATGGTCGGCGGCCACTCGGCTGGCGCCAGCGATGAAATGGTGCTGCGCTTCGAGTTCCCGGAACGGCCGGGGGCGCTGTTCAATTTCCTCGACAAGCTGGGTGGGCGCTGGAATATCTCGATGTTCCACTACCGTAACCACGGCGCGGCAGACGGGCGTGTGGTGGCGGGCCTGCAGGTGCCGGAAGACGAGCGTCACCTGGTGCCAGCGGCACTGGCCAAGATTGGTTACCCCTACTGGGACGAAACCGAGAACCCGGCTTACAAGCTGTTCCTGGGCTGAGCAGCTAAGCTGGGCCTAAGGCTTGCTCAAGGACAACGCACACATGGAACATCTGACCACCCTGAAAACACTGCACATCATCGCCACTGCACTCCTGCTGCTGGGTGCCCTGGGCCTGGCGGTGTGGACCGTGCGCGCCCGCCGCCAGGGCGATGCGCAGGCCTATGCCAAGCTGCTGCGCCGGCCGCTGGTGTTCGTGTGGCTGGTAATGGTGCTGTGCCTGGTAAGCATGCCGTTCACCGGCTGGTGGCTGGTGCACCTGGTCGGTTGGCCGCTGGGGCAGACCTGGGTGCTGGCGTCCAGCGTCAT
Organism: Pseudomonas sp. NBRC 111127; assembly: GCF_001320345.1. NCBI lineage: Bacteria > Pseudomonadati > Pseudomonadota > Gammaproteobacteria > Pseudomonadales > Pseudomonadaceae > Pseudomonas > Pseudomonas sp. NBRC 111127. Next base: position 4,216 of record NZ_BCBD01000136.1, read on the forward strand.
CTATACGCTTGGTGCGTTTGCCGTGTGGTGGCTGCTGGTGCGGCTGAACCGGCTGCGCAAGGCCGAGCCGGTAGGGTTGCGCTTCACCTTGGCGCTGGCGGTGTTCAGTGGCGTCTGCCTGCTGTCCATCGCCGGGCTGATGGGCGCCAAGCCAGTCTGACGGAGCAGCGGCCAACGCTTGCCTGCATCACCTTGCCTTCACCGAACAAGGAGTTTTCACGCCGCGGCACATAAGCGTGGCGGGCGCGTTGCTGCGCTCGCAAGCTTTGTGGAACAATGCGGTGACATGCGTTTGCGAGGTTGCTGCCGTGATCGACCCGGATGGTTTTCGCCCCAATGTCGGGATCATTCTCACGAATGATGCCGGGCAGGTGCTATGGGCTCGACGGATCAACCAGGATGCCTGGCAATTTCCCCAGGGTGGTATCAACCCTGACGAAACGCCGGAAGATGCCCTGTACCGCGAGCTGAACGAAGAAGTTGGCCTTGAACGCGATGATGTGGAAATTCTTGCCTGCACCCGTGGCTGGTTGCGTTATCGTTTACCGCAGCGCCTGGTGCGGACCCACAGCCAGCCGCTGTGCATCGGCCAGAAGCAGAAGTGGTTCCTGCTGCGCCTGGTCAGCAACGAACAACGGGTAAGAATGGACCTCACCGGCAAGCCGGAGTTCGACGGCTGGCGTTGGGTGAGCTATTGGTACCCGCTGGGCCAGGTTGTGACATTCAAGCGCGAGGTATACCGGCGCGCCCTGAAAGAGCTAGCACCGCGTCTTCTGACGCGCGACTGACGACGGAGTTCGACCCCGAGCCATGCTCAATACGCTGCGCAAGATCGTCCAGGAAGTAAACTCCGCCAAAGATCTCAAGTCGGCGTTGGGGATCATTGTCTTGCGCGTCAAGGAGGCCATGGGCAGCCAGGTCTGCTCGGTGTACCTGCTTGACCCGGAAACCAATCGCTTCGTGCTGATGGCCACCGAAGGCCTGAACAAACGCTCCATCGGCAAGGTCAGCATGGCGCCCAACGAAGGCCTGGTCGGCCTGGTCGGTACCCGCGAAGAGCCGCTGAACCTGGAAAACGCCGCCGACCACCCGCGTTACCGCTACTTTGCCGAAACTGGCGAAGAGCGATTCGCCTCGTTCCTGGGTGCACCGATCATTCACCACCGCCGCGTGGTCGGGGTACTGGTCATCCAGCAGAAGGAGCGTCGCCAGTTCGACGAGGGCGAAGAAGCGTTCCTGGTCACCATGAGCGCCCAGCTTGCCGGGGTTATCGCCCACGCCGAGGCCACCGGCTCGATCCGTGGCCTGGGCCGGCAGGGCAAGGGCATCCAGGAAGCGCGTTTCGTTGGCGTGCCTGGCTCGCCAGGCGCTGCCGTAGGGCGTGCCGTGGTCATGTTGCCGCCTGCCGACCTCGAAGTGGTGCCCGACAAGGCCGTCGATGACATCGACGCCGAGCTCAAGCTGTTCGAAAACGCCCTTGAAGGCGTGCGCGAAGACATGCGCAAACTGTCGGCCAAACTGGCGACGCAACTGCGCCCGGAAGAGCGCGCCCTGTTCGATGTGTACCTGATGATGCTCGAAGACGCAGCGCTGGGCGGCGAGGTGACCGCGGTCATCAAGACCGGCCAGTGGGCCCAGGGCGCCCTGCGCCAGGTGGTCGGCGAGCACGTCAACCGCTTCGAGCTGATGGACGACGACTACCTGCGCGAGCGTGCCTCCGACGTGAAGGACCTGGGCCGGCGTTTGCTGGCCTACCTGCAAGAGGCCCGCTCGCAGTCGCTGGTCTACGCCGACAACACCATCCTGGTCAGTGAAGAGCTGACCCCGGCAATGCTCGGCGAAGTGCCGGAAGGCAAGCTGGTCGGCCTGGTGTCGGTATTGGGGTCGGGCAACTCCCACGTTGCCATCCTGGCCCGTGCCATGGGTATCCCCACGGTGATGGGCCTGGTCGACCTGCCGTACTCCAAGGTCGACGGCATCGAGCTGATCGTCGACGGTTACAAGGGCGAGGTGTTCACCAACCCGAGCGAAGTGCTGCGCAAGCAGTACAGCGACGTGGTCGAGGAAGAGCGCCAGTTGGCCCAGGGCCTGGATGCCCTGCGCGAGCTGCCCTGCATCACCCCCGACGGCCACCGCATGCCGTTGTGGGTCAATACCGGCCTGCTGGCCGATGTGGCCCGGGCCCAGCAACGCGGTGCGGAAGGGGTGGGCCTGTACCGCACCGAAGTGCCGTTCATGATCAACCAGCGCTTCCCCAGCGAAAAAGAGCAGCTGGCCATCTACCGTGAGCAGTTGGCGGCCTTCCACCCGCTGCCGGTGACCATGCGCACCCTCGATATCGGTGGTGACAAGGCGCTGTCGTATTTCCCGATCAAGGAAGACAACCCGTTCCTTGGCTGGCGCGGCATTCGGGTGACCCTCGACCACCCGGAAATCTTCCTGGTGCAGACCCGCGCCATGCTCAAAGCCAGCGAAGGCCTGAACAACCTGCGCATCCTGCTGCCGATGATTTCCGGTATTCACGAGCTGGAAGAGGCGCTGCACCTGATTCACCGGGCCTGGGGCGAGGTGCGCGACGAAGGCACCGACGTGCCGATGCCGCCGGTTGGCGTCATGGTGGAGATCCCTGCGGCGGTGTACCAGACCAAGGAGTTGGCGCGGCAAGTGGATTTCCTGTCGGTCGGCTCCAACGACCTTACCCAGTACCTGCTGGCCGTGGACCGCAACAACCCACGGGTCGCCGACCTTTACGACTACTTGCACCCGGCGGTGCTGCAGGCGCTGAACACCGTGGTGCGTGATGCCCATGGCGAGGGCAAGCCGGTCAGCATCTGCGGCGAGATGGCGGGTGACCCCGCGGCAGCGATCCTGTTGATGGCGATGGGCTTCGACAGCCTGTCGATGAACGCCACCAACCTGCCCAAGGTGAAGTGGATGCTGCGCCAGGTGAACATGGGCAAGGCCAAGGAGCTGCTGGTCGAAGCCTTGAGCCACGACAACCCGCAGGTTATCCACAGCTCGTTGCAGCTGGCGCTGAAAAACCTGGGGCTGGCGCGGATGATCGGGCCTGGGGCCAATAAAACCCTGTAAGGGGGGTGTTGCCTGTTCGGGCCTCTTCGCGGGCACGCCCGCTCCCACGAAGGCGCTGTTCAGACCGACAGCTCAACTTCCCCCAGGTGTCCTCCAAACGGCCCGAAACTGCGCTCGATCAGGCGCCTTCTGCCCTGATCATCCACAATCAGCACAGTACTCGCGCGTGTCCCATAACTCTGGCTGGCAATAAACACACTCGACAGCAGCTTCTCGGTCGCCATGCCCACGCCTGTGTCCGGTAGCTCCCCGTCAGTTGCAGGCTCGCCATCGGCCAGCAGCGCCAGCAACTGTGGCGGCTCCGGCCTTTCCAGCAAGCTCTGCAGCCCGCTTCGGGCCTTTACCAGTTTTGGCCATGGGGTATCCAGCCCGGCATTGGACAGCCCGTACACCCCGGCTTCCAGCAGGCGCGGCGCCACGTCTGGGCCATGCAGGTAACCCAGCTGGCGCCCATCACCCACCAGCAGGTTGAACCCCGAATACTGCCCGCTACGGCTGGCCACCTCGTCCAGGTAAGCCTCAACCCCCAGCTCACCCCGTAGATACCCCGCCACCAGCTCGCCGCGCGAGCGGGGCCCCTGCGCCTGCCGCGGGTCACGGATATTGGTCAGCGCTGCAAAGCGCCCCTGTGGGCCCACGCCCAGCCAGGTGCCACCGGCCTCCAGGTCCCGCCCGGCATGCACCCCGGGCGCATCCTCCCAGGCCGCCAGGGCCTGGGCAGGGCGGGCGTAGAATTCGTCGCGGTTGGCCGCGACGATCAGCGGCAGGGCGTGCCCCGGCCGCCAGGCGAATACGATCAGGCACATCGGTCAGGCCTCTGTGTTTTCTGCCACTGTACCCACAGCTGCGGGCAGGATCCATCCTGACACAGACTTCACTAGAGCCTCGAACCCGGCTTCCGTTACCATGCCGGATTGATTTCTCGGGGATGCCGAATGGAATTCGTGCTCTATCTGCTGTTGGGCGCCTGTGCCGGCGTGCTGGCGGGGCTGTTCGGCGTGGGCGGCGGCATCATCATCGTGCCGGTGCTGGTGTTCAGCTTCACCCTGCAGGGTTTCGACGCCTCGGTACTGACCCACCTGGCGGTGGGTACGTCGTTGGCGACCATCGTGTTCACCTCGATCAATGCCGTGCTCGAACACCACCGCAAGGGCGCGGTGCAATGGCCGATATTCGCCTGGATGACCCTAGGCATCCTCTTGGGGGCCGGTGTCGGCGCCAAGACCGCCTCGCTGATCCAGGGCCCGCTCCTGCAGAAGATCATTGGTGTCTTCGCCCTGGTCATCGCCGCGCAAATGGCCCTGGACCTCAAGCCCAAGGCCAGCCATGGTGTGCCTGGCAAGCCTGTGCTGGTTGGCGCGGGTGGGGTGATCGGTTGGGCCTCGGCCATTTTCGGCATTGGGGGTGGCTCGCTGACCGTGCCTTTCCTGACCTCGCGCAGCCTGCCCATGCAACAGGCAGTGGCCACATCTTCTGCCTGCGGCCTGCCGATCGCCATGGCCAGTGCCTTGAGCTTCATGCTGCTAGGTTGGCATGAGCAGCACCTGCCGCCCCACAGCCTGGGTTACGTGTACCTGCCGGCGCTGGTCGGCATTGCCGTGACCAGCATGTTTTTCGCCCGCTTTGGCGCGCGCCTGGCGCACAAGCTGTCGCCGCGCCTGTTGAAACGCCTGTTCGCAGCCCTGCTGTTCTGTGTTGGCCTCAGCTTTTTGATTTGAATCGAGAGGAAGTTCCATGCTGCCTTACCCGCAGATAGACCCCGTGGCCGTGGCCATTGGCCCGCTGAAAATTCACTGGTACGGCCTGATGTACCTGATCGGCATCGGTGGCGCCTGGTTGCTGGCCTCGCGTCGGCTGAACCGTTTCGACCCGACCTGGACCCGTGAAAAGCTCTCCGACCTGGTGTTCTGGCTGTCGATGGGGGTAATCGTCGGTGGCCGCCTGGGCTACGTGCTGTTCTACGACCTGCACGCCTACCTGGCCAACCCGACCTTGATCTTCGAGGTGTGGAAGGGTGGCATGTCGTTCCACGGCGGCTTCATTGGGGTGATGCTGGCAGCCCTGTGGTTCGGCAAGCGCAACAACAAGTCGTTCTTCGAGCTGATGGACTTCGTCGCGCCGCTGGTGCCGATCGGCCTGGGCGCCGGGCGTATCGGCAACTTCATCAACGCCGAATTGTGGGGCAAGCCGACCGACGTGCCGTGGGCGATGATCTTCCCGCCCTTCAGCGACCCCGCGCAACTGCCGCGCCACCCGTCGCAGCTCTATCAATTTGCGTTGGAAGGCGTGGCTCTGTTCGTGATCCTCTGGCTGTTCTCGCGCAAGCCGCGGCCGACCATGGCCGTGTCCGGCATGTTCGCGCTGTTCTACGGCATTTTCCGTTTCATCGTCGAGTTCGTTCGCGTACCGGACGCCCAGCTGGGCTATCTGGCGTGGGGCTGGCTGACCATGGGTCAGATTCTCTGCGTGCCGATGATCCTCGCTGGCCTCGGCCTGATCTGGTGGGCTTATAATCGCAAGCCCACGGCGAAACCCGCCTGATTAATCCCACGGCAGGGGCGATCCCCCTGCCGTATCTGCTACAGGTAAGCCATGAAACAGTATCTGGACCTGGTCCGCGACGTTATCGAAAACGGCACGCTGCAGGGCAACCGCACCGGCATCCGCACCATCAGCCTGCCGGGTGCGATGCTGCGTTTCGACCTGCAGAAGGGCTTCCCGGCCATTACCACGCGCAAGCTGGCGTTCAAGTCGGCGATCGGCGAGATGGTCGGCTTTCTGCGCGGCGTGAAGAACGCCGGTGAGTTCCGCGAGCTGGGCTGCAAGGTGTGGGACCAGAATGCCAACGAAAACGCCCAGTGGTTGGCCAACCCGTTCCGCCAGGGCCATGATGACCTGGGTGAAATCTATGGCGTGCAATGGCGCCAGTGGCCTGGCTACAAGCGCATCCCGCTGGGCAACCCTGCCGCTATCGCCATGGCCGAGCAGGCGGGCTTCCGCCGTATCGCCCAGGACGAGGAAGACGGTGTCGCCTTCGTCATCCTGTACAAGGCTATCGATCAGGTGCGCCAGTGCCTGGACACCATCGCCAACGACCCGGGCAGCCGGCGCATCCTGTTCCACGGCTGGAACTGCGCGCAGCTCGACGAGATGGCGCTGCCGCCGTGCCACCTGCTGTACCAGTTCCATCCGAATGTCGAGACCAGGGAAATTTCCCTGACGCTTTACATCCGTTCCAACGACCTGGGCCTGGGGACACCGTTCAACCTTACCGAAGGTGCGGCGCTGCTGGCCCTGTTCGGCCGCCTGACCGGGTACACCCCGCGCTGGTTCACCTACTTCATCGGCGATGCCCACGTGTATGAAAACCACCTGGACATGCTCAACGAGCAGCTCAAGCGCGAGCCGCTGGAAGCACCGAAGCTGGTGATCAGTGACCGGGTGCCGGCGTTTGCCGAAACGGGCAAGTACGAACCCGAGTGGCTGGAGAAGATCGAGCCGAGTGATTTCTGGCTGGAAGGCTATGAGCATCATGCGCCGATGACAGCGCCGATGGCGGTGTAGGTCCTGGGATGGCCGGGGGCGCTTTGCGCCCCTTTCGCGACACAAGGCCGCTCCTACATCTGCAGCGTGAGCTTGAAGCCAGCACCCAACCTGTGGGAGCGGGCGTGCCCGCGAAGCAGGCGACGCGGTGGCTGGCACCGGCTTTGCCGGTGTTCGCGGCTGAAGCCGCTCCTACGGGAGATCGTGTTCCTCAATGCCCGTGGCTGCGGCCCACGTGCGAATGCTCGGTTTCCGGCACCGTTACCGCACCATTCGTCTCCAGTTGCTGCAAGATCGCGCATTCTGCCCCCTGTGCGCTGCAGCGCCGGCGCAGTTCTATCAACTGCGCCTGCAACGCTACCAGCCCGTCGATGCGCGCCTGCACATGCTCGATATGCTCGTCGATCAGCGCGTTGACGCTGCCGCACGCGTCAGCCGGGCTGTCGCGCAGGCTTAGCAGGCTGCGGATTTCATCGAGGGTCATGTCCAGCGTGCGGCAATTGCGGATGAACGTCATCCGCTCGACATGCGCCTGGGTGTAGAGGCGGTAGTTGCCGTCGCTGCGCGCAGGTGCGGGCAGCAGGTTTTCCCGCTCGTAGTAGCGGATGGTTTCCACCGCGCAGTCAGTGGCTTTGGCCAGTTCACCGATCTTCATTACCAAATTCCCCGCTAATGGCTTGACCCTATAGTGGCTACAGGGTGTTCACTTGGCAACAGGCTCACTTTAAGGACCCCCCATGAACCAGCCTGTCAGCCACGAACACAAGCACGGTCACCACCACGATCATGCCCATGGCGAAGACGACCATGGCCATGCTGCCCATGGGCACAGCTGCTGCAGTGCCGAAGCTGCGCCGGCGCTGGTGCAGTTGAGCGAGCAGGCCAGTGGCCACGCGCGCCTCAGCCGCTTCCGCATCGATGCCATGGACTGCCCCACCGAGCAGACCTTGATCCAGGACAAGCTCGGCAAGCTGGCTGGCGTCGAGCAATTGGAATTCAACCTGATCAACCGCGTGCTTGGCGTGCGCCACACCCTGGGTGGTACCGCCGAAATCGAGCGGGCTATCGACAGCTTGGGCATGAAAGCCGAGCCGCTGGGCGCCGAAGACGACGGCAGCGCCAGCGCATCGGTACCGGCGAAAACCCGTTGGTGGCCGCTGGCGTTGGCGGGTACTGCGGCAATCGCCGCGGAAATCGTGCACTTTTCTGCGCTTGCACCGGAGTGGGTGGTGACCGCGCTGGCACTCGCAGCCATACTCGGCTGCGGTCTGGGCACCTATAAAAAGGGCTGGATCGCCCTGAAAAACCGCAACCTCAACATCAACGCCCTGATGAGCATCGCCGTCACGGGTGCGGTATTGATCGGGCAGTGGCCGGAGGCAGCCATGGTGATGGTGCTGTTCACCATCGCCGAGCTGATCGAAGCCCGCTCGCTGGACCGTGCGCGCAATGCCATCAGCGGCCTGATGCAACTGACGCCGGACATGGCGACTGTGCAGCAAGCCGATGGCCAGTGGCGTGAAGTGCCAGTGCGTGAGGTAGCCATCGGTGCACAGGTGCGGGTGCGCCCTGGCGAGCGCATTGGCCTGGACGGTGAAGTGACCAGCGGGCAATCCAGCGTCGATCAGGCGCCGATCACCGGCGAAAGCCTGCCCGTGGAGAAGGCGGTCGGCGACAAGTTGTTTGCCGGCACCATCAACCAGGCAGGGGCGCTGGAGTTTCGCGTGACCGCTGCTGCCGGGCAGTCGACCCTGGCCCGGATCATCAAGGCTGTGGAGCAGGCGCAAGGGGCACGGGCGCCGACCCAGCGCTTCGTCGACCGCTTCTCGCGCATCTACACGCCGGTGGTGTTCGCCATCGCCTTGGCCGTGGCGGTGGTGCCGCCGCTGTTCATGGCCGGTGCCTGGTTCGACTGGGTGTACCGCGCCTTGGTGCTGCTGGTGGTGGCGTGCCCGTGCGCCCTGGTGATCTCTACCCCGGTGACCATCGTCAGCGGCCTGGCCGCCGCTGCGCGCAAGGGTATTCTGGTCAAAGGGGGCATCTACCTGGAAGGCGGCCGCCACCTGGACTTCCTGGCCCTGGACAAGACCGGCACCATCACCCATGGCAAACCCGCCCAGACCGACGCCGAGGTGCTGGCGCCGCTGTTCGAAGGCCGCGCCCAGGCCTTGGCCGCCAGCCTGGGCGAGCGTTCGGACCACCCGGTGTCGCGAGCCATCGCCCAGTTCGGCAGGCAGCAAGGCCTGGCCTTGAGCGAGGTCGACGACTTTGCCGCCCTGGCCGGGCGGGGCGTGCGTGGCACCATCGACGGCCAGGTCTACCATTTGGGCAATCACCGCCTGGTCGAGGAACTGGGGCTGTGTTCGCCCGAGTTGGAGGCCCGCCTGGATGGGCTGGAGCGCCAGGGCAAGACCGTGGTCCTGCTACTCGACCCCAGCGGCCCGCTGGCGCTGTTTGCAGTGGCCGACACGGTCAAGGAAAGCAGCCGTCAGGCGATTGCCGAACTGCATGAGCTGGGCATCAAGACGGTGATGCTGACCGGTGACAACCCGCACACCGCCCAGGCCATTGCCGCCGTGGTAGGCATCGACCGCGCCGAGGGCAACCTGCTGCCGGCCGACAAACTGCAAAGCATTGAAGCCTTGTATGCTCAGGGCCACCGGGTGGGTATGGTCGGTGACGGCATCAACGATGCGCCGGCACTGGCCCGTGCCGAGATCGGTTTCGCCATGGCCGCGGCCGGCACCGATACCGCCATCGAAACCGCCGATGTGGCGCTGATGGACGATGACTTGCGGAAAATCCCGGCCTTCGTTCGGTTGTCGCGGCAAAGCGGGGCGATCCTGCTGCAGAACATCGTTCTGGCGCTGGGCATCAAGGCCATATTCCTGGCGATCACCTTTGCCGGCATGGCCACCATGTGGATGGCGGTATTTGCCGACATGGGCGTGAGCCTTCTGGTGGTGTTCAACGGTTTGCGCCTGCTGCGCAAATAAAGGCCTGCCTGGTGCGTATGGGGCGGCTCAGGCTCGCCGCCCGTTCAAAACTGAGACACCAGCGCCTCCAGCTGTTCCTGGCGCTCGGCCTGGTTCAGCTTCGCCCCCGGGTTCAGGGTGGACCACTGTGGATGCGCCCGCGCCCTGACCAGTGCCTCTGGCAGCTTGCCCTCACGCCAGGCCTTTTCATCCAGCTCACCCAGCCTGATGCTGTCCTGCGCTGCATGCCCGCGGCTGTCCAGGGCCACCATCAACTGCTGCTGACGCAAGGCCAGCAAGCGCAACACCGTATCGTCCACGGTCAACTCGCGCTTGCCCTTGAGTTTGCCCAGCAAGCGCGCGCCATAGTTGCGCGCCGTCTGCAACGCACCGCCGGCCAGCGCCCCGGCCAGTGCCGCTGCCCCCAGGGTAAGCCCGCCAACCAGCAAGTCGACCCCGGCACCTGCCGCTGCGCCGGCGGCTACGCCGCTGCCCAGGCGTACGCCCAGCAGCTTCAAGGTTTCGGGGTTGAACAGGTCATCGCCCCAGCGCCCATCCAGCAGCGGCAGGTCGCTGGCGTGGGCATCGTCGCGGCGGAAGGCATACAGCTTGAGCAGGGCTTCGACACACCGTTGCTCACGCTGACGAATATCCTGGCGCAGCGCTTCGATGGCCCGGGCTTCGGCCGCCGGTTCGGCATCGACGCTGCGCCGGCAGGCAGCGCAGTCCAGCAGCAGTTCGGCAATCAGGCGCTTGCCGCTGTGCTGGCGGGCCAGGCGTTGGGCCTGCTGGTCGTCGATCAGCCGTTGCAAGGCCGGGCGGGCGCTTTCCAGCAGCAGGGCCAGGCTTTCGTACAGGCGGCGTTCGCCGTCCTCGGGTGGGGCTACGCTGTCGAACCGTACCAACGCGTGAAGGCCAAGCCGGGCAAGGGCTTCGCGCCATTGCGCCTCGCGGTGCTGGTGGCTGGCGACAAAGTTGAGC
>NZ_BCBD01000137.1:0-14697 GCF_001320345.1 Pseudomonas sp. NBRC 111127
TCGATGTTCTGTGAGCCGAAGTCCAGGTAGGGGGCGACGAAGTAGCGTGAGCCGACATCCAGCGGTTGGTAGAACTCGCTGTACAGCGCTTGCTGGTCGCCGATCTGGCCGCGGGTCAGCCACTCGGCACCCAGGCTGTTGATGCCGTTGACCCGGTAGCTGGCGCCCAGGTTGAAGGCGCTGTCGCCGCGCAGGTCGTCCGACAGGTTCAGCCCCAGGCGCAAGTAGTCGGTGCCGCCGCGGCGGCCGCGGGCGTTGATCACCAGGGTGTTTTCATCGCCCTTGTGTACCACGCGGTACTGCACCCGGTCGAAGTAGTCCAGGCCGTACAGCGTGCCCATGTCGGTCTCCAGGCGGCCAAGCTCCAGCGGGGCATTGATGGGCTGGCGAATGTACGAGCGGATCACATCGTCACTGACCTTGGCGTCGTTCTCGATTTTGATGGCGGTGATGATGGGCGTGCGTTGGCGCGGTGAACGGGCCACGGCCAGGCTGGTGCTGGCGTCTGGGTGGCGCAGCGCGGCCAGGCGCGCGTCGAGCAGGCGGGTAGCGCGGTAGCCGGCGTCGATCATGTCCCGCGCGCGGCCGAAGTCGGTCACGCCGTAGGCTGCCAGCGGCGGTTGGATGAGGATATCGTCGCGGTGCAGGCTGGCCAGTTGCTCTTCCGAGTTGCGCCGGGTCGTCAGCGTGATGGACTGGTTGAGCACATCGACCACGGTCAGCAACTGCTTGCGGTCGCGCAGCGGCGTACCGATATCCACCACGATGGCCAGGTCCACCCCCATGTCGCGTGCCACGTCGAGCGGAGTATTGTCGACCATGCCGCCGTCCACCAGCAGGCGGCCGTCCAGTTCGACCGGGGCGAACACGGCCGGGATCGACATGCTGGCGCGGATCACCTGCGGCAGGTGGCCGCGGCGGAACACCACTTTTTCGCCACTGGCGATGTCGGTGGCCACGGCGCGGAAGGGGATGGGCAGTTTGTCGAAATCGCGCGTGTCGGCGGTGTGCGCCAACTTGCTTTCCAGCAGCAACGACAGGTTCTGGCCTTGAATCACCCCCAGCGGCAGGCCCAGGCTGCCGTCGTCGCGAAAACTGAGCTTTTGCTTGACCAGAAAATCGCGGTCATCCTGCTTGCGCCGGAATGGCACGTCCTCGCGGGGTGGGCTGTCAGACAGCGCCTGCTGCCAGTCGAGGGTGGTGGCGAGGTGTTCCAGCTCTTCGACGCTGTAGCCCGAGGCGTACAGCCCGCCGACTACAGCCCCCATGCTGGTGCCGGCAATGGCGTCGATGCGTACACCCTGTTCCTCCAGCGCCTTGAGCACGCCGATGTGCGCCAGGCCACGGGCCGCGCCGCCCGACAGCACCAGGCCGACCTTGGGCCGTGCCGGTTCGGCGGCGGTTGCTGTAAGCGAGGTGAGGGTGAACAGCAAGCAGAACAGCAAACGGCGCATCGTGGGTCTCAAACCGTGGGTCAAAGACCGCTAGTATAAGCCGCCCCTCAGCTGGAGTTATCTCAACATGGCCGACCACAAGCCGGAAATCGTCATCAATTATTGCACCCAGTGCCAGTGGCTGCTGCGGGCCGCGTGGCTGGCCCAGGAACTGCTCAGCACGTTTGCCGACGACCTCGGCCGGGTGGTGCTGGAACCGGGTACCGGCGGTATTTTCCGCATCACCTGCAACGGCGTGCAGATTTGGGAGCGCAAGGCCGACGGCGGCTTCCCCGAGGCCAAGGTGCTGAAGCAGCGGGTGCGTGACCAGATCGACCCCCAGCGCGACCTGGGCCACAACGACCGCTGAGTCACCCGCCCTCGGCCAGCGGCCGCTGCGCTGGCTCGGCGGCCAGGCGGCTGGACAGCACGATGGCGAGGATGATCAGCGCGCCGCCCAGCAGCATGCGCACCGTGGGGGTCTCGGCAAACACCAGCCAGGCTACGGCAATGCCGTAGACCGGCTCCATGCCGAACACCACGGCGGCAGTCCGGGCCTTGATGACCGCCAGGCTGGCGACGAACAGGCTGTGCGCCACGCCGGTGCAGAAAATGCCGAGCAGGCCGATCCACAGCCAGTCCACCGGCGCGACCGCGCCCAGCCCAGGGGCAGCGAATGCCAGCAGGCTCAGGCTTACCACCAGGTTTTGCCACAGTGCTGCCTGCACCGCAGGCAAGCGACCAGAGCCTGCGCGGTTGGTCAGGGACAGCAGTGAGAACAGCAGGCCCGAGAACAGGGCCCACAGCAGGCCGCCGGTCGCTTCGCTGGCCAGATCGAAGGCTGGCGTGACCAGTACCAGGCCGAGGCTGACCAGCAGCACCAGCAGCGCTTCGTTGCGGCGGATGCGCTCGCGGAACAGCAGCCCTTCGAGCAGCACGGTAAAGGCCGGGAAGCTGGCGAAGCCGAGGGTGGCGATGGCCACGCCGCCGACCTTGACGGCGATGAAGAAGCTGACCCAGTGGCCGGCCAGCAGCACCCCGCCGAGCAACAGGCGGCGCGCATCCTGACCGTTCAGGCGTTGCCAGCCAGGGCCGGTGACACTGGCGAACAGCGCCAGGGCGAGCACGGCGAAAGCGGCGCGGCCGAACACGATGATCACCGGGCTGGCGCTGGCTGCCAGCTTGCCGAATACGCCGGTCAGGCCAAAGAACAGCGCGCCGATATGCAGGGCGCCGAGGGCGGTGCGGTGGTTCATGACAGGGGGCATCCTCGCAAGGCAAGCGGCCATTGTGCCTGAAGCCGTGCATGGCGAGGACCGGGTGGCGGCGGGCGCAGGCGCGCTGCTTACAGCCTGAGCTTGCCGAGCAGAATGTCGCGGAACATCACGAAGTCACCGGCAAGGCTGTAGAACGGGTAGGTGAATGTCGCCGGCCGGTTCTTTTCAAAAAAGAAATGCCCCACCCAGGCAAAGCCGTAGCCGAACAGCGGCACGGCCAGCAGCAACAGCCATTTGCCGCTGCCGATGGTATAGGCCAGCAGGGCGATCACCAGGCTGGTGCCGACAAAATGCAGGCGGCGGCAGGTGGGGTTGCTGTGCTCACCCAGGTAATACGGGTAGAACTCGGCAAAACTGCGAAACTGCGCTGTGCGGTTCATGGCAGTGCTCCGGGGTTGATACGTCTGGACAAGATGCACGGCGTGGAGCCTCATTCGAGTCTAGAGTGATTGGCAGGGCCTACCAGTGACAATAGGCGCCAATTGAGTATCCTTGGGGTTCACCGCAGGAGCGGTCAGGAAAGAAGCCTGTCATGAGCGAAAGAACCACGTCAGCCAGTTGGGCATCAGGGATTGTAAAGGCACTCGAGCTGGAAGGGCTGGACTGCCGGGCCATGTTCAAGCAGTTGGGGCTGGATTTCGCCGCCCTCGACGATCCCGACGCGCGTTTCCCCCAGGACTCCATGACCCGGCTGTGGCAATTGGCAGTGGAACTGTCCGGCAACGAGGCCATTGGCCTGAACATGGCGCGTGTGGTACGCCCGGCCTCGTTTCACGTGGTGGGCTATGCGCTGATGTCCAGCCGCACCTTGGCCGAGGGGTTCGAGCGGCTGGTACGCTACCAGCGCATCATCGCCGAAAGCTCCGATCTCAGTTTCGTGCTGGGTCCCGAGGGCTACTCGTTGATCCTCACCGTTCACGGCGACCATCTGCCGCCCACCCGGCACAGTGCCGAAGCGTCGTTGGCCTGTGCGCTGGCGCTGTGCAAATGGCTGAGCGGCCGCCCGGTGCAGCCACGCCGGGTTTTGGTGCAGGGGCCGCAACCCAGGAATATCGAGCCGTACAAGGTGGCGTTCCATTCGCCGCTGATCTTCGACGCGCCGTATGACGCGCTGGTGTTCGAGCGGGCCGACATGGAAGCACCCTTGCCCACGGCCAATGAAGCCATGGCAGTGCTGCACGACCGGTTTGCCGGGGAGTACCTGGCGCGGTTTTCCGAAAGCCGCGTGACCCACCGGGTGCGCCAGGTGCTGTGCCGCATCTTGCCGCAGGGGGAGCCCAAGCGTGAGACCCTGGCGCAGGCCTTGCACTTGTCGCAGCGCACCCTGCAGCGGCGGCTGCAGGAAGAGGGCACCAGCTTCCAGGCGTTGCTCGACGACACCCGGCGCGAACTGGCCGAACAGTACCTGGCCCAGCCGGGCATGACCCTGCTGGAAACCGCCTACCTGCTGGGCTTCGCCGACCCCAGCAACTTCTACCGCGCGTTCCGCCGCTGGTTCGATACCACGCCCAGTGAGTACCGCGCCCGGCTCGGCGCCGTGGGCGAAGGGCTCAGTGACGCCAGAACGCCGGCATGCACAACACTAGCACGGTGATGATTTCCAGCCGGCCAAGCAGCATGCCGGCAGCCAGGATCCACTTGGCGGCGTCTGGCAGCGTGGCGTAGTTGCCTGACGGCCCGATCACTTCACCCAGGCCAGGCCCCACCCCGGAGACCGTACCGGCAGCCCCGGTCAGGGCGGTCATCCAGTCCACCCCCAGCAGCGACAGCAGCAGCGCCATGACGCAGATGGTGATGGCGAAGAAGAACGAGAACGTGAGAATCGAACGCACGATATCTTCATCGAGGCGGTGGCCGTTGTACTTCTGCTTGATCACCGCGCGAGGGTGGATCAGCTGGTTGAGGCTGGCCTTGAGCAGGATGTAGGCGACCTGGAAGCGGAAGATCTTGATCCCGCCCGCGGTCGAGCCGGAACAGCCACCGACGAAACCCAGGTAGAAGAACAGCATCAGCGAAAAATTGCCCCACAGGCTGTAGTCACCCAGGGCGAAACCGGTGGTGGTGACGACCGAGGTCACGTTCAGCGCCACGTGACGCAGCGCGTCCAGCCAGTGCAGGTTGGTGCTGTACCAGTACCAGGTGCCCAGAACCAGCCAGGTGACCAGCAGCATGCCCAGCAAGCCCTGCACCTGCTGGTCGCGGAGCAGCGCCCTGCGGTTGCCGCGCAGGGTGGCCACGTACAGGGTGAACGGCAGGCTGCCCATGATCATTACTACCACTGCCACCCAGTGCACGGCGGGAATGTCCCATTTCGCCAGGGACTGGTCGGAGGTGGAAAAACCACCGGTGGAAATCGCCGACATGGCGTGGTTGATGGCATCGAACGGGCTCATGCCGGCCCACCAGAAAGCCAGCGCGCCAAGAATCGAGAAGCCGACGTACACCCCCACAATGGACTTGGCGACCATGTGCGAGCGCGGCATGACCTTTTCGGAGCGGTCGGAAGACTCGGTCTGGAACAGGCGCATGCCACCAATGCGCAGCAGCGGCAGGATGGCCACCGCCATGGCGATGAAGCCGATACCGCCCAGCCAGTGCAGCATCGAGCGCCACATCAGGATGCCTGGCGACATGCTGTCGAGCCCGCTGAGCACGGTGGCGCCGGTGGCGGTAATGCCCGACATGCTTTCAAAGAAGGCGTCGGTGTAGCTGATGTGCTGGGTCAGCAGGAAGGGCAGGGCGGCGAACACGCAGACCACCAGCCAGCTGCAGACCGTCAGCAGGTACATGTCGCGTGGCCGCAGGTGCACATGCTCGGGCCGCCCTTGCAGCACCATGGCCAGCCCGGCAATGAAGGTGATCAGGCTGGACCACAGGAACGACGGCATGTCGCCGGTACGTTCGAATATCACCAGGGTCGCCATGGGCACGGCCATGCCCACAGCCAGGGTGATCAGGAAGATGCCGATGATGAAACCAATGATCCTTAAGGTCGGCAACGCCATGTGATCTGCTCTGACTCGAAACGGAAGGGCGCCATTCTACCTATGGGCCGGGCCGCTGCAAGCCAGGCGCGGCACGCTGCGCGAAAAGCCGGCGTGCTGCCGCTTGCAGCTTGCAGCTTAGGGCGTGCAGCTTGAGAATGGCCGCACATTCCACTGCCAGGAGGGTAGCCGATGGAGGCTCTCGACGCATTGCTCAACCGTGTTTCCGTGCCACGCCTGACCGACCCTGCCCCCAATGCCGCCCAGCGCGAGGCGCTGTTCCAGGCTGCCCTGCGGGCGCCGGACCACGGCCAACTGCGGCCTTGGCGGTTCCTGACCATCGAAGGGCAGGGCCGCGAGAAGCTGGGCGAGCTGTTCGCCGAAGCGGTGCAGCACAAAGGTGAAGCCACCCAGGCTGCGCTGGACAAAGCCCGCGCCATGCCGCTGCGCGCACCGTTGCTGATCGTGGTGGTGGCCAGCTTGCAGGACCACTTCAAGGTGCCCAAGTCCGAGCAGCGCCTGGCGGCGGGCTGTGCGGCACACGGCATCCTGATCGCTGCCCATGCGCAGGGCATCGGCGCCGTGTGGCGCACCGGGGACATGGCCTTCGACGCGCATGTGCACAAGGGGCTGGGGCTGGCGGAGAACGAGGAACTGATCGGCTACCTGTACGTCGGCACGCCAATGACCGAGCCACGGACCGCGCCGGTGCTGGCCACCGCTGATTTCGTCACGGGCTGGGGCGAGTAACGCGGGCGCGAGCAAGGGCTGCGCTGCAGCCCTGAACGTAAACGGCCCTGGCAGCCTTACGCTGAAGCGGCTTGCACAGGCAGTTCAAGCCGGGCGACAAAGCCGCCCTGCGGGTGGTTGTCCAGTACCAGGCTGCCGCCATGCCGCTCCGCCGCCTTGCGCGCAATCGCCAACCCCAGGCCGTGCCCTGGGGCCTCCTGCCCCGGGGCGCGGAAGAACGGCTCACCCAGCTGGGCGAGGTGCTCCGGGGCTGCACCCGGGCCGTGGTCGCGCACACAGATCACCACCCGCGCCTGATCGCGCACGGCACTGACTTCGATGGGCTGGCCTGCCGGGTTGAAGCGCAGGGCGTTGCGCAGCAGGTTGTCCACGGCCCGCTCGATCAGTGTCGGCCAACCTTGCAAGACCAGCCCCGGTTGCGCCTCCAGGCGCACATCCTGGTCGGGCGCGCCGAGCAGGGCGTCCTTGCGCACACTGCCCAGCAAGGCATTGAGGTCCACCGCTTCGGCGTGGGCCTGTTCGGCATCCACGCGGGCCAGGGTGAGTATTTCGCTGATCAGGTCTTCCAGCCGGTCGCACTCGCGGGTCAGGCGCGGCCACAGGGCCTGGCGCTGCTCGGGCTCGGCGCGTTCCGCCAGGGCCAGGGCAATGCGCAGCCTGGCCAGCGGTGAGCGCAGTTCGTGTGACACGTCGCGCAGCAATTGGCGCTGGCTGGCGAGGGTGCTTTGCAGGCGCGCACCCATTTTGTTGAAGTCGTTGGCCAGCACGCCGAATTCGTCACGCCGGGCTGCCAGGCGCGCCAGGCTGTTCTGCTGATAGGTGCTCTGGCCCAGGTCGTGCACAGCGCTGCGCAGGCGGCTCAACGGGCGCGTGATGGACAGCGTGACCAGCAGGCTGAACAGGGTCAACACCACCAGGGCGATGCCCAGTGCGCTGAGTGGCCACATCAGGCTGTCCCGGTGCCACTCATCCAGCGCCGGGTGGGGGATGCGGTAGATCAGCAGGTAGGTCTGGCCGGTGTCGGGGCTGGTGTATTCCTCGGTCAGCCGGCGCCATGGCAGGCGGCGCTGGTCGTTGTGCTGGCGTGCCTCGAAGGCTGCTGCCCGGCGCGGGAACGTGCCGGGCACCACCGCGTCACCACTGTCATCGAGCACCTGCACGTCGATCTTGTAGCGGTCCTTGCGTTGTTCCAGGAACTGCTGCGCGGCATTCACGCCTTCCTGCTCGTAGTGCCTGGCCCACTGGCTGGCCAGCGTGTTCAGGCCGGGGTGGCGGCTGAGGATCCAGGCGTCCTGGTTGAGCATGTGCCCAAGCAAGATCGACAGGCCTGCAACCAGGGTGATGGCCAACCAGAAGCTGGCCAGGATGCGCCAGAACAGTGAACGCAAGAGCACCTCCTAAAACAGAAAAAGCCCGGCTCGCGCTGGGGCGAGCCGGGCATCGGGCTGACAGCTTACTGGGCCTTTTTGGCTTTTTCAGCTTTCCAGGCCTGGAACTCCTGCCACTCGGCTTTCTTGGCAGCGCGTTCCTTTTGCAGTTCGTCGAACTTCTTCTGCTGGTCTGGCTTGAGCAGGTTGCGCACGGCGGTGTCGGTCTTGGCGCGGCTGGCTTGCAGTTCGTCCTTCATGGCTTTCTGGTCGGCAGCCGGCAGTTTGGCCAGGTAACGCTCGGTAATGTCGCGGCGCTGCTGCATTTGCTCGCCCATCAGCTTGCCGATCTGCTGGCGCTGGTCACGGCTCAGGTCCAGTTGCTGGAAGGCCGCTTCACCGCGGTGATGCGGGCCGTCGTGACGTGGGCCGCCGTCAGGCATGGCCATGGCTACGGTCGGCAGGGCGGCGGCGAACATCAGGGCGATAAGGGTCTTGCGCATGGGTGTCTCTCCTTTCATAGGCCGGTGGTTACCGGATGAGCACAGTCTAGGGAGATCACCGTCAAGCGCAGTCAGTGGATGGTAAAGGCTGGGTAAAGAACAGCTGCAAGCGGCAAGCGGCAAGCTGCAAGCTTCTAGCTACAAGTGAAGCCGATCGCGATTCTGCTCTTTCTTGCAGCTTGCAGCTTGCAGCTGCTCACAGGCAGTAGTAATAGCCGCGGCTGCGCAGGGCGACGATGCGTGGCCGGCCATCGGCATGCGGGCCGATCTTCTTGCGCAGGTTGCTGACGTGCATGTCCAGGCTGCGGTCGTAGAGGGTGAGCTTGCGGCCCAGGCCGATCTGCGCCAGTTCCTGTTTGTCCAGCGGCTCGCCAGGCTGGCGCAGCAGCGCTTCAAGTATGCGGCTTTCGGACAAGGTCAGGGTCATTTCCCGGCCATCGATGCTGGCCACGCCGCGGGCCGGGCTGTAGACCAGGTCGCCCAGCTCCAGCTGGCTGGTGGCGGCAACGGGGTGGCTGCGGCGCAGTACGGCACGCAGGCGCGCGGTAAGCTCGCGTGGGTCGCACGGTTTGGCCAGGTAATCGTCGGCACCCAGTTCCAGGCCAAGAATACGGTCAAGCGGCTCGCCACGGGCCGACAGCATCAGCACCGGCAGTTCGGCGTGCTCGCTGCGCAGTTGTTTGAGCAACTCCAGGCCGCTGCCGTCGGGCAACATGACATCCAGCACCACGGCCGCAGGTGCATGCTCGGCCAAGGCCTGGCGTGCACTCTGGCCATCGTGGCAGGCACGTACGGAAAACCCTTCCTGGGTCAGCCAGCTGCACAGCAGCTCGCACAGTTCCTGGTCATCATCAATCAGTAACAGCTCGCTCATGACTCACTCGATTCCACCATTGACGGCGGCTCTGCGGCCCGCCAGTGGCAAAGATACCGCAGACTGATGGCAACCGTATAACTGCTGATCCCGCATCGCCTGCTTCGCGGGTAAACCCGCTGCTACAACGACCGTGCAGTTCCGAAGGTTTGTGCGGGCCACTGTGGGAGCGGGCAAGCCCGCGAAGAAAGCGATGCGGTCTCGGATCACGGCAATACTTGCTTGAATGGCTTGACCACGACCTTGTCGTACACGCCTGCCGCAATATAGGGGTCGGCATCGGCCCAGGCCTGGGCTTCGGCCAGCGAGGCAAACTCGGCGACGATCAGGCTGCCGCTGAAGCCGGCTTCGCCCGGGTCGTTGCTGTCGATGGCCGGGTGTGGGCCGGCCAGCACCACGCGGCCTTCGGCCTTGAGCTGCTGCAGGCGTTCGATGTGCGCCGGGCGGGCAGCCAGGCGTTTTTCCAGGGAGTTCGCGACGTCGCTGGCAATGATGGCGTAGAGCATGTCAATCCTTGGGTTTGGAGGTAGAAGGGTCGTCGTGCAGGTGGCGCGACAGGTACACGCCTTGCGCCACCAGGAAGATCACGGTCATGCCCAGGCTGCCGAACACCTTGAAGTCTACCCAGAAGTCCTGGAAGGTGAAGGCGACGAACAGGTTGGCCGCACCACAGAACAGGAAGAACGCGATCCAGGCCAGGTTCAAGCGCGTCCAGATGGCATCCGGGAGGGTGAGGGCGTGGCCCATGATGCGTTTGATCAGCACCCGGTCACCGATGAAGTGGCTGCCGGCAAAGCCCAGGGCGAACAGCCAGTTGACCACCGGCGCCTTCCACTTGAGGAAGGTTTCGCTGTGGAAGGTCAGGGTCAGGCCGCCGAACACCAGGCAGGCCACCAGGGTCAGCCACTGGCCCTTTTCCAGCTTGCGCTGGCGCAGGAACAGCGCGCCGTACACCACCAGCGAGCTGACGATCAGCATGGCCGTGGCACTGTAGATGCCACCGAATTCGAAGCTGTGGCCAGCGACTTCAAGCGGGCGTGGGTCCAGCTTGTACACGATGAAGAACAGCAACAGCGGGATGAAATCGATGAATTGTTTCACAATGGCAGCCAGAATCGGGATGTGACGGCATAATAACAAACATCGATTCCAGCGAAAGCGCTCCTCCATGAATGTTGATCTGCACTGTCACAGCACGGCCTCCGACGGCGCCCTGTCGCCCACGGCGCTGGTCGCCCGGGCCCATGAGCACGGGGTGCAAACGCTGGCCCTGACCGACCATGACACCCTCGAAGGCCTGCCCGAAGCGCGCCTGGCCTGCGTTGAGCGGGGCATGCGTTGGGTCAGCGGGGTCGAGCTTTCGTGCACCTGGGGGGGCGCCACCATTCACGTGCTGGGCTACGACTTCCCGCTCGATGCGCCGCCATTGCTGGCGGCGATCGAAGCGTTGCACCGCGGCCGCTGGCTGCGCGCCGAAGAAATCGACAAGCGGTTGGCCGCCAAGGGCATGCCAGGCACCCTCGACGGCGCCCGCGCCGTGCAGCACGAGCTGGGCGACAGCGGCAACGCACCGGCGCGCCCGCACTTTGCCGAATACCTGGTGCGTGCCGGGCACGTCAAGGACCGCGGCGAGGCGTTTCGCAAGTGGCTGGGGGCGGGCAAGCTGGGCGACGTCAAGCAGCATTGGCCCACCCTTGATGAAACCGTTGCCACGCTGCGCCAGTCCAAAGCCTGGGTGAGCCTGGCCCATCCCATGCACTACGACCTGACCCGCAGCAAGCGCAGGCGGCTGATTGCCGACTATATTCAGGCAGGTGGGCAGGCGCTTGAAGTGGTCAACGGGATGATGCCTGCCGAGCAGGTGGGCACTCTGTCCATCCTTACCCGTGAGTTCGGCCTGCTGGCAAGCGCTGGCAGTGACTTCCACGGCCCCGGCACCTGGGGCGAGATCGGTGCCTACCGGCCTTTGCCCGAGGACCTGCCGCCTTTGTGGCGCCGATTCAGCCATGAACAGCCTATTACGGTATGAACAGGACGACTACGTGAGCCAATTTTTCCAGATTCATCCGGAGAACCCCCAGCCGCGGCTGATCCGCCAGGCGGTAGAGATCATCCGCAAGGGGGGCGTGGTGGTGTACCCCACCGATTCGGCCTATGCGTTGGGTTGCCAGATCGGCGACAAGGCGGCCATCGAGCGCGTCCGGCGCCTGCGTGGCCTGGACAAGACCCACAACTTCACCCTGATGTGCTGCGACATGTCGCAGCTGGGGTTGTATGCCAAGGTCGATACCGGCACCTTCCGCCTGCTCAAGGCGCACGTGCCTGGGCCGTACACCTTCATCCTCAACGGCACCCGCGAAGTGCCCCGCCTGCTGCTGCACGAAAAACGCCGCACCATCGGCCTGCGGGTACCAGACCACGCCATTACCCTGGCGTTGCTGGCTGAGCTGGGCGAGCCGCTGATGAGCGTGAGCCTGATCCTGCCTGGCGATAACGAGCCGATGACCGACCCTTACGAAATTCGTGAGCGCCTGGAGCACCATGTCGACCTGGTGATCGATGGCGGCTACGGTGACCTCAAGGCGTCGACCATCATCGACCTTTCCGGCGACGAACCTGAGCTGATTCGAGAAGGCTGCGGCGACCCTGCGCCGTTCATGGCCAGCGCGTGAGCCAGCTGCAAGCGCCCGAGGCGCCGGCCACGCAGGTCGACGAGCCGCGGCAGTTGCAACTGGCCTTGGTCTACGGCGAAGCCCTGACCGAGATGCCGCTGGACCTGTACATCCCGCCAGACGCCCTGGAAGTCATCCTGGAAGCCTTCGAAGGGCCGCTGGACCTGTTGCTGTACCTGATCCGCAAGCAGAACATCGACATCCTCGACATCCCCGTGGCTGAAATCACCCGGCAGTACATGGGTTATGTGGAGCTGATGAAAAGCGTGCGCCTGGAACTGGCCGCCGAATACCTGGTAATGGCGGCCATGCTTGCCGAGATCAAGTCGCGCATGCTGCTGCCGCGCTCGGCTGAGGCCGAGGAAGAGGAGGGTGACCCGCGCGCCGAGTTGATCCGCCGGCTGCAGGAATACGAGCGCTTCAAGGCCGCAGCCGAAGGCATCGACGCGTTGCCACGGGTTGGCCGTGAGGTGCGGGTGCCGCGCCTGGAGGCACCGCAGGCCAAGGTGCGCAGGCTGTTGCCGCAGGTCAGCCTGGAAGAGCTGCTGGTGTCCATGGCCGAGGTGATGCGGCGCAACGACCTGTTCGAGAGCCACCAGATCAGCCGTGAAACGCTGTCCACCCGCGAGCGCATGAGCCAGGTGCTGGAGCGCCTAAAGGGCGGTGCTTTCGTGCCGTTCGTCGAGCTGTTCGGGCACGACGAGGGCAAGCTGGGGGTAGTGGTCACCTTCATGGCGATTCTCGAACTGGTGAAGGAAGCGCTGATCGAACTGGTGCAGAATGAACCCTTCGCCACCATCCACGTGCGGCTTCGCCCGGCGCTTGTTGAAGAACCCGATGAACCTGAATGAACCCCGCGACCTGGCGTCGCTGATCGAAGCCTTCCTGCTGGCGTCGGGCAAACCGCAATCACTGGAGCGTCTGTTCGAGTTGTTCGAGGAAGCCGAGCGCCCCGAGCCCAAGGTTTTCAGGCAGGCGCTGGAGGTGCTGGGCAAATCGTGCAACGGCCGCGCTTTCGAGCTCAAGGAGGTGGCCAGCGGCTACCGCCTGCAAATTCGCGAAGCCTACGCCCCCTGGGTCGGCCGCTTGTGGGAAGAGCGCCCGCAGCGCTATTCGCGTGCCTTGCTGGAAACCCTGGCGTTGATCGCCTATCGCCAGCCGATCACCCGTGGCGAGATCGAGGATGTGCGCGGGGTGGCGGTGAACAGCAATATCATCAAGACCCTGATGGAGCGCGAGTGGATACGCGTGGTGGGCTACCGCGAGGTGCCCGGCCGGCCGGCGATGTTCGCCACCACCAAGGCGTTCCTGGACCACTTCAACCTCAAGAGCCTGGAGCAGTTGCCGGCGTTGGCCGAGTTGCGCGAGCTGCAGCCTGAGCCGCTGCTCGACCCGGATGATGCACCGGTGCCGGCCCACCTGCAGGCCCTGGCCGATGCCAGCCTGGGCGAGCAGGACGCGGTTGACGAGCCGAGGGAGGAAACCAGCTTCCGCAGCTTGCTGGTGGAGCTGGATGCCATGGAAGAAGGGCTGAAGACCGACTTTGACGATTTGCGTGGGCAAGCACCTGAGGCCGCGGTGGAAGAAGAGGGCAAGCTGCAGCCCTGATCGTGCGATTGCCTGTAGCGGCCCTGCGCGGCAAGCACCTCACCGTTAGGCAGAAACCTCTCGCTGCCCCCGCAAAACCTTCTAACCTGCAGTGCGTTCCCCCGCCGAACCGCGTATGATGCGCGGCCTTTTGGCGCATTCGTTGCCAGAAACCCTTTGTCATTCCTACACCGGGAGGTGCCCAGATGAGTGAGCAAGACCTGCAAGACACCGCAATTACCCCGCCGTCCGGCGAAAAACTGCAGAAAGTGCTGGCCCGCATCGGCGTGGGCTCGCGCCGTGACGTCGAGGCCTGGATCAGCCAGGGCCGAATCAAGGTCAACGGCGTCGCGGCTACCCTCGGCCAACGCGTCGACCTGCACGATGCCATTGCCGTTGACGGCAAGCTGATCAAGCGCGAGGAGGCTGCCGAGGCCACCCGCCGGGTAATCATGTACAACAAACCCGATGGCGAAATCTGCACCCGTGACGACCCGGAAGGCCGCCCGACCGTGTTCGATCGCCTGCCGCGGCCAAAAGAAGGCCGCTGGATCAACATTGGCCGACTCGACATCAACACCACCGGCCTGCTGCTGTTCACCACCGACGGTGAACTGGCCAACCGCCTGATGCACCCGTCCTACGAGATGGACCGCGAGTACGCGGTGCGTGTGCGTGGTGAAGTCGATGACGAGATGATCGAGCGCCTGAAGGCCGGTGTAATGCTCGAAGACGGCCCGGCCAAGTTCACCGACATCCAGAAGGCACCCGGTGGCGAAGGTTTCAACCACTGGTACCACTGCGTGGTGATGGAAGGCCGTAACCGCGAGGTGCGTCGCCTGTGGGAATCCCAGGGCATGGTGGTCAGCCGCCTGAAGCGCGTGCGCTTCGGCCCGGTGTTCCTCAACTCCGACCTGCCGATGGGCCGCTGGCGGGAAATGTCCCAGGGCGAAATCGACATCCTGGCCGCTGAAGTCGGCTTGCAGCCGGTTGCGCTGCCTGCCTTGAACCTCAAGGCCAAGGACAAGATGGAGCGCCTGCAGCGTAAATCGTCCCGCCCGCTGGGCCGTGGCGAGCGCGTGCGCAACCTGCGCCCGGCCCACGAAGGTGCTGCCGCTGGCGAGCGCCCGGCACGCCAGCCGCGTGAAGAAGCCCCACGCAAAGGCAACCGCGGCAGCGCCGTGGCCGAGCGCCCAAGCGAAATGCGCAAGCGCCCAGCCAAGCCTGAAGGTGACAAGCCTGCCGGCCGT
>NZ_BCBD01000138.1:0-14627 GCF_001320345.1 Pseudomonas sp. NBRC 111127
CTACCTCGTCGTACTGGCACCTTCACTGAACCGGACGCACACCATGAACTCACCTTTGCACGGCCCGGCCAAGGCCCTGCGCCTGGCCGCCATCGGCGCCGTGATGCTGGCCGCAGGTGCCGGCTTCGCGTATGCCGCTGGCTGGCTGGGCCAACCGCAGTTGACCCCGCAACGCATCATCGACACCTTCGAAGCCCAAGCCGGGCACTACCCCGGCTACCGCAAGAACCACGCCAAGGGGCTGTGCGTCAGTGGTTACTTCCAGCCCAGCGGCCAGGCAGCCAGCCTGTCCACGGCACGCGCATTCAGCCAGCCACGGGTGCCGGTCATTGGCCGTTTCGCCATCGGCGGGGCCAACCCGTTCGCCCCGGACACCAGCATACCGGTCCGCAGCCTGGCAATTGAGTTGAGCACCGATGACGGCCAGGTCTGGCGCACCGGCATGAACAACCCGCCGGTGCTTGCCGTCAGCAACCCCCAAGGGTTCTACGAGCAGGTGCTGGCCAGCGCACCGGTCAAGGCCACCGGCAAACCCGACCCGGCCAAGCTGCAGGCGTTCTTCGCCGCACACCCGGAAAGCGCAGCGTTTCGTCAATGGGCGGCCAGTTACAAACCCAGTGACAGCTTCGCCAGCACGCAGTACCACAGCATCAATGCCTTCCGCCTGATCGACGCAGCCGGCGCGGCCCACCCGGTACGCTGGCAGCTGGAGCCACAGGCGCCGTTCGCCGCGTTGCCTGGGCAGGTCGACGACAAGTTGTTCCTCCAGCACGACTTGCAGCAGCGCCTGGCCCAAGGCCCGTTGCGCTGGACCTTGCGCCTGGTGCTGGCGGAACCGGGCGATGCGGTGGATGACCCGGCCCGCCCCTGGCCTGCCGAGCGGCGCAGCGTGGACGCCGGCACCCTGGTGCTGGAGCAGGTCGATGGGCCCGAACAAGGGGCCTGCCGCGACATCAACTTCGACCCCCTGATCCTGCCGCAAGGTATCGAAGCCTCCAACGACCCGATCCTCGCCGCCCGTTCCGCCGCCTATTCGGAATCTTTCAACCGCCGCAGCCGTGAATCGCTCGGCACCGGAGCCCGCCCATGAAGCCCGAAGCCTTCCACCCCCTTGCCCGCGCGCTGCATTGGTTGATGGCCGTGCTGATCCTGGCCATGCTGTTCATCGGCGTGACCATGGTTGCCGACCTGTCGTTGCGCCACCCTGTACTGATCAGCCTGCACAAGGCCACCGGCCTGGCGTTGCTGGTGCTGGTCGTGCTGCGTATCGGCGTGCGCCTGGCCGTACCCCACCCGCCGCTGCCTGCAGACCTGCCAACCGTGCAGCGCTGGGCTGCCGGCGCATCGCACCTGGCGCTTTATGGCCTGATGCTGGCGATGCCGCTGCTGGGCTGGGCCATGCTGTCTGCCGGCGACTACCCGCGCCCGCTGGGCCTGCCCGCGATCGCGCCGCACAACCTGCAGCTGTATGCCGTGCTGCGCCAGGCCCATGGTTGGGCAGGCTACTTGCTGTTCGCCACCGTATTGGTGCATGTCGGTGCGGCGCTGATGCATGCCTGGGTGCGCCGCGACGGCGTGTTGCGTAGCATGTGGCCTGGCCCCCTGCGCCGCAATCAATGACCTGAGGCAGCCCAGGGCGGTCGACCTTCATCAATGGCCGGCTGTCACCGGCCCTACTGCCCTGGAAACCCCATGACCCTCGCAAAGGATCCTGCAACGCTCAGCCCAGCCAGCACCCTCGATCTACGCCCGCTGCTGCTGGCCAACATGGCCTGTACGATGTCGATGATGGCCTTCGTCGCCTTGATCGGCCCGATCGCCCGCCAGTTGGGCATGGCCACCTGGCAAGCCGGCGCCGCCATTACCGTGGCCGGCGTGGTCTGGGTATTGCTGGCCCGCCCTTGGGGCCGCGCAGCTGACCGCCTTGGCCGTCGGCGCGTATTGCTGCTGGGTAGCGCGGGTTTCACCCTGGCCTACTGGCTGTTGTGCCTGTTTGTCGAAGGTGCACTGCGCTGGATGCCAGGTGCAACAATGGCCTTCATCGGCCTGATGGTCGCACGCGGTTGCATCGGTGCCTTCTATGCCGCCATTCCGGTCGGCTGCAACGCCCTGATCGCCGACCATGTCGGGCCGCAGCAGCGGGCACGGGCCATGGCTTCGCTGGGGGCGGCCAACGCCGTGGGCCTGGTGGTCGGCCCAGCCCTTGCAGCGCTGCTGGCGCGGCATAGCCTGAGCCTGCCGTTTCTGGTCATGTCGCTACTCCCTGCCAGTGCCTTCGTGGTGCTGCTGTTGGCCCTGAAGCCACAGGCGCTTGCACACAGCCACGCACCCACCCCGGTCAGGCTCAACGACCCCCGCCTGCGCCGGCCGTTGCTGGTGGCATTCAGCGCCATGCTGAGTGTGACCGTGTCGCAGATCACCGTCGGCTTCTTCGCCCTTGACCGCCTGCACCTGGGGCCAGCCCAGGCCGCCCAGGCTGCCGGCATTGCCCTCACCACCGTGGGTGTGGCGCTGATGCTGGCCCAGGTCATGCTGCGCCAGCTGCAGTGGCCACCGCTGAAGATGATCCGGGTCGGTGCCACGGTTTCGGCGCTGGGCTTTGCCAGCGGCGCGCTGGCGACCACGGCCCCTTGGCTATGGGCCTGCTACTTTGTGGCGGCGGCGGGCATGGGTTTTGTATTCCCGGCGTTTTCGGCCCTGGCCGCCAATGCCATGCAGGCCGGCGAGCAAGGCGCCACGGCCGGCTCCATAGGTGCAGCCCAGGGCATGGGCGCGGTCATCGGCCCGCTGGCCGGGACCTTGGTCTATGCCGTGGACCCGCGCTTGCCATTCCTGGCCGTGGCAACGCTGTTGTTGCTGGTCGGGCTGTGGCCAATTCCGCGTGAACAAAGGCGTTGAGAAGCACAGCGCGCAACGCGGCAGAGTATGTTTTAATGCGCATCGCTCGTTATTTTAAACACCTCTGATTACAAGGCGGCTATGGACACGGGGACGCGACTCAAACTGGTGCGGGAACGCAACAACCTCTCCCAACGGGAATTGGCCCGCCGTAGCGGGCTGACCAACTCGACGATCTCGCAGATCGAACAGAACCGCGTGAGCCCTTCGGTCAGCTCCTTGAAAAAGCTCCTCGAAGGCATTCCCATGAGCCTGGCGGAGTTTTTCAGCTTCGACGAGCCGGTACGTGAAGAGCGCTACGTGTTCCGCGGCAGCGAACAGCCAGACCTGGGCCGTAACGGCCTGCGCATGCTGTTGGTCGGTGCCAGTGTCGAAGGCCGGCAGATGCGCATGT
This sequence comes from Pseudomonas sp. NBRC 111127, assembly GCF_001320345.1. Lineage (NCBI taxonomy): Bacteria > Pseudomonadati > Pseudomonadota > Gammaproteobacteria > Pseudomonadales > Pseudomonadaceae > Pseudomonas > Pseudomonas sp. NBRC 111127. The sequence goes on from NZ_BCBD01000138.1 coordinate 3,293, forward strand.
TGCGTGAGCTGTACGCGCCGGGCGCAGACTCCGGCGAACCGATCGTGCATGCCGAAGGCGAAGAATGCGGGCTGGTCACGCGGGGGACTGTGGAGCTGTGGGTCGACGGCCAGGTCAGCGTGCTCAACTCGGGCGATGGCTACTACATCCCCACCACGCTGCCGCACAGCTTCAAGAACATCGGCCCGGACGAGGCCGAGATCATCAGCGCCAATACCCCGGCGAACTTCTGACGGCATGAACAGCCGGGTGGTCTATCAACGCCTGCGTGACGCAGCGCTCGGTGTCCATACCCTGTCGATAGCCCAGCGCCATGACCACGCCCTGGTAGACGTGATCATCGACGGCTGGCAACTGACCCTCGCGCTGGACAGCGAGGGCCTTGCCCAGTGCATCCACTGCACGGCACCGTGCGGGGCGCAGGCCGGGCTCGATGCCTGGCAACGGTATGGCAGCAACCCCTGCGATCTGCTCAGCCAGTGGGAACGCACTCAGCTGGAAAGGCTGCTCGCCCCCTGCTGCAGCGCTGCCTCGACGAAGTCCAGGCGGTCCTGACCGAAGAACATCTCTTCGCCGACAAAGCACGTCGGCGCACCAAATACCCCCCGCTGCACCGCTACCTCGGTCGCCTGCCGCAGTGCTGCCTTGATTTCGTCATCTGCTGCCAGTGCGTGAAACGCGTGTGGGTCAAAGCCGCCTTCAACCAGGGTGGCGTCCAGTACCGCCACATCGCTCAGGTTGCGCTGCTGGGCAAACAAACCCTTGAACAACACCGCCAGCAGCCCCTCGAAACGCTCCGGCGCGCGTAACTGCGTACCCATGACGCCTCGCATCAAGTGCAGCGTATTGACCGGAAAAGCCGGCGGCAGCCCAAACGGCACCCCGTAGCGGGCGGCAAAGCGCGCCAGGTCGGTGAACATATAGCGCCCCTTGGCGGGGATCATCGCTGGCGAAGCGTTGCCCGTGGCCTGGAATACGCCGCCCAGGAGCATTGGCCGGTAGTGCAGCGTTGCCCCGTGGCGGGCGCATAGCGCCGGCAGCTGGGTCCAGGCCAGGTAACTGGCTGGGCTACCCAGGTCAAAGTAGAAATCGACGTGCTTGTGCATGGTCATGTCCTTGCAAGGAAAAGGGTTTACCAGCCTTCCATCCAGGGCCGCAGGTCCAGCTCGAAGGTCCAGGCGTCGCGGGGCTGGGCGTGCAGGAACCAATAGCTGTCGGCGATGTGTGCAGGGTTGAGGATGCCACCCTCACCCTTTAGGGCGTAGCGCTCGGGGAAGCTGTCGCGAATGAAGGCAGTGTCGATGGCCCCGTCCACCACCACATGGGCGACATGAATATTGCGCGGCCCCAACTCGCGGGCCATGCTCTGGGCCAATGCGCGCAAGCCATGCTTGGCGCCGGCGAAGGCGGCAAAACCGGCCGCGCCACGGGTTGCGGCGGTGGCGCCAGTGAACAGCAGCGTGCCGCGCTCGCGCCGGACCATGCGCCGGGCCACCGCCTGGGCAGTCAGAAAGCCGGCGAAGCAAGCCATTTCCCAGATCTTGAAATACTTGCGTGGGGTTTCGTCCAGAATGCTGCATGGCACATTGGCGCCAATGTTGAACACAAAGGCTTCGATCGGGCCGATATCGCGCTCGATGGTTTCGACCAGTTCCGCCACGTCGTCTTCCTTGCGCGCATCGGAGCCGAACCCGTAGGCCTGGCCACCGGCAGCGCGTATTTCTTCCAGCAACGGCTGCAGCTTGTCAGCCTGGCGCCGGGTGACACAGGCGATATAGCCCTCGCGGGCGAAACGCTTGGCAATCTCGCCGCCGGTGGCGTCCCCCGCACCAATCACCAGCACGACTTTTTGTTGTTCTGACATGCCTGCACCCATTGGTAAATGATCGTTTAGTAAACGAACGCTATGCTACGATGCCGGCTTTCGTCAAGCCGTCTTGCAGAGGCACGCCCATGCGCTACTCGAACGAACACAAGCAGCAAACCCGTGAACGCTTGCTCGCCAGCAGCGGTGCACTGGCCAAGCGCGGGGGCTTTGCCAGCACGGGCGTTGCCGGCTTGATGAAAGCCATTGGCCTGACCGGGGGGGCGTTCTACAACCACTTTCCGTCCAAGGATGACCTGTTCACCGAGGTGGTCCGGCAGGAACTCTGCAACAGCCCACTCGCCCGGCTGGCCAGCCAAGGTGCCAGCCGCGAGCGGCTGGCCCGCTGCCTGCAGCAATACCTTAGCCTGGCGCACCTGCACAACGCCGAGCAGGGTTGCCCGTTGCCGCCGCTAGGGGTGGAGATAGCCCGCGCTGACGCCCCTGTGCGGGAAGTGGCCGAGCACTGGTTACTGCAGCTGCACCAGGCCTGGAGCGCCACCCTGGAGGATGAGCAGTTGGCCTGGGTATTGATCAGTCAGTGCGTGGGCGCGCTGCTGGTTGGCCGCATGCTGGTCAGCGAAAGCGTGCAAGGCCAGGTGCTTGGCGCCAGCCGCGCGTTTGTCGAACGCGCGCTGGAGGCCGACTGATCACGGGTTGGCTGGGGGTTGGCGAGTGCCCGCGGCAGCACGTTCAGCGCCTGCCAGAGCCTCTGGCAAACCTTGCTCACGGCTGGCATAACGCTGCGCCAGCACCGCGCACACCATCAACTGGATCTGGTGGAACAGCATCAGCGGCAGGATCATCGCGCCAATGCCACTGCCCACGAACAGCACCTGCGCCATGGGTACACCGGTGGCCAGGCTTTTCTTCGAGCCGGCGAACAGGATGGTGATACGGTCCTCGAGGTCGAAGCCCAGGGCCTTGCCCAACAAGCGGGTAGCGAACAACACCACCGCCAGCAGAATGCCGCATACCGCGAACAACCCGGCCAGGTGCTGCGACGAAACCGTGTGCCACAGGCCGGTCACCACTGCCTCGCTGAAGGCGGTATACACCACCAGCAGAATCGACCCCTGATCGACCACCTTGAGCCAGCGGGCATTGCGCTTGACCCAGGCGCCAATCCAGCGCCGCGCGATCTGCCCGGCCACGAATGGCACCAGCAGTTGCAAGGTGATCTTGAGGACCGCATCCAGGCCGGAGCCAGTATCGCCACTGGCGCCCAGCAACATCACCACCAGCAATGGGGTGAGGAAGATACCCAGCAGGCTGGACGCCGCCGCACTGCAGATGGCCGCCGGCACGTTGCCGCGGGCCAGCGAAGTGAAGGCGATTGCCGACTGCACGGTTGCGGGCAAGGCGCACAAGTACAGCACACCCAGGTACAGCTCATTGCCTACAAGTGGCACGAACAGCGGCTTGAACGCCAACCCCAGCAGCGGGAACAGCACGAACGTGCAGGAGAACACCAGCAGGTGCAGGCGCCAATGCCCGGCGCCTGCGATGATCGCCTCACGCGACAGCTTGGCACCGTGCAGGAAGAACAGCAGGCCGATGGCAAGGTTGGTCAGCCAGCCGAAGTACACCGCGCCGTCGCCCGAACAAGGCAATACGGTGGCAATGCAGACCACCCCGAGCAAGGCCAGGGTGAAATTGTCGAACAGCATGCGCAAATACTTCATCACGGCTCCCGTCTTGTCATTGTGCAAGGGCAGACGATAATGTTTCCGGCTTTTCAGCGCTAACGCCGGAACCCCCTGGGGTATCGCTCAACGGACACCATGCACACAAGGAACCGCTCATGCCGCGCTTGCGCAAGGCTTTGATTGCCACCACCATCACGCTTGCCTTGGGCCATACCACCGCCCAGGCTCACGACCCGTTGCAGGCCAAGGTCGACCAGGTCGTCCGCCCGCTGATGCAGGAGCAAGGCATCAGCGGCATGGCGGTGGCCATTTATGCCCACGGCCATGCGCACTATTTCAGTTACGGCGTGGCCAGCAAGGCCGACAACGTGCCGGTAAGCCGCGACACGCTGTTCGAAATCGGCTCGTTGAGCAAGACCTATACCGCCACCTTGGCCGCGCTGGCCAGCGCGCAGGGCAAGCTGGACCTGTCGGCGCCGGCCAAGCGTTACCACCCGGCGTTGGCAGGCGCCCCTATTGGCGAGGCGTCCGTTCGCGACCTCGGTGCCTACAGCGCGGACTGCCTGCCGCTGCAGTTCCCGGATGAGGTCCAGACGCCGCAGCAGGTCGTCGATTTCTTCCGGCACTGGCAACCACGCGCCAAACCCGGCACCCAGCGCTGCTACTCCAACCCTAGCCTGGGCCTGTTCGGCGACCTGGCCGCCCGCGCACAACAGCAATCGTTTTCGACACTGATGAGCGAAGGGCTGTTGGCACCGATGAGCCTGCGCGCCACCTATCTGCAGGTGCCCGCCAGCGCCCAGGGCCTGTACGCACAAGGTTACGATGCCGCCGACAAGCCGGTACGCGTCGGCCCCGGCCCCTATGCCGACGAAGCCTACGGGATCAAGACCAGCGCCCGCGACCTGCTGCGCTACGTGCGCCTGCACCTGCAACCGCAGGGCCTGCCACCAACGCTGCAGCAAGCCTTGAGCATTACCCGCCAAGGCTACTTTCAGGTCGGCGCCATGACCCAGGGCCTGGGTTGGGAGCGCTACCCCTACCCGGTCGCACTGGACACGCTGGTCGATGGCAACAGCCCAAGGCTGATCCGTGAACCACAGCCAGTCACGCGCTTGCAGCCAGCCCAGCCGGCGCTGCCTGCGGCCTGGTACAACAAGACCGGCTCCACCAATGGCTTTGGTGCCTACGCTGCGTTCGTGCCCGCCGAACAGCTGGCGGTGGTGTTGCTGGCCAACCGCAATTACCCCAATGAGGCCCGGGTCCGTGCCGCCTTTGCGATCCTTTCCAGCCTGTAGAAAGGCCGCGGATTGTCGAACAAATCGACACTATGTAGTGAAAAAAAATATTCACTACAAAATAGTTGACGCCGTTCATCGCCCTTGTGCATGATGAAGCCGTCCCCCTGATCGGGGGCGGTGGCAAGGGTATTCCAGACGGTCTGCGCGGTAACGCGGGCCGTTCGTGGAGCGGGAAACTGTCCAAAAGGCAGCGTGAGAAAGCCCCTGTTGCGATGCTGCTGTAGCAGCGTTGGTAGTGCGCTACACCGTGGTAGCGCCAACTGTGAAAATCACCTACGAATGGGTAATGGGGGCTTTATGATGAACTTGAACAACAATCCGACCATCGACCAATTGGCCCAGCTGTTCGCCGGCCGCAAAGACAGCCTCGACGACCACCTGCTGTGGGTCAGCCAAACCGGTGAAGTGCGCCTCGATCGCCTGCCACCGAATACCGTCGAAGCTGAATTTGAAGAGCACCTGCCCAGCATGCGTGCCCGCTTCAAGGTCTACCGTCGTGGCCAAGGCTACGTTGGCAAGAAGGCTGCCGCCGACACCGAGTTCGTTGGCCGTGTGCTGCAGACCCTGCAACAGGAGTGGCCCGCTGCCCGTGAGCAGCAAGCAGTCAAGGTGATCGAACCGCTCAATTGAGGTTGCCACCGTTAGCAGAGCCCGGCCTGAACAGGCCGGGCTTTTTCATGCCTGGCGCCGCTGGCGGCGGGCTGGCGGCAACGGCAATGCCCCTGTCGCCATGGCCCTGGCGCGGTCGACACCCCAAACCATGGCACGGGTCATGGTCTCGCCCGGCCGCGCGGGGTAGTACTCCTCCACCAGCGCCCGCCCATCCCCGGCATACAACCCCAGGAACAATTGCGTTGCGCCCAGGCGCGACAAGCGCACCTGCACATCCAGTGTGGTGCCATCGCTGAGCGCTTCGTCGTGGCTGCGGCTGTGTAGTTGGGCGTCCGCCCAGTGCCAATAAGTCTCTTCCCTGACGCGCATGAGCATCCAGTCCTCCGTTGCTCGAATGTGGCGTCAGCAAAGCACAGGCTTGGCGATCCGGCGAGTGTTACCCAATCATTTCATGAGCCGGGTCAACGAATGGCCATAAAAAGTGCGCCGTCGGGCAGCGCGGGGTTACTTCTTCAGCGGCACCCGCGGCATGAAGCGGCCCTTTTTGCTGCGCTGCAGATGGGCAGGCTGCAGCTGCTCGGAATCATCCAGGGTCATGTGGGCGAACCCCAGCCGGAATGCCGCCTGGCCGCAACGCACCTGGCTGTTGATCGGAAACGCATCGTTAAGGTCTTCGAAAAAAGATTCGCTCATGCCCTGTCATCCTCAGCGGCAACGCGCCGGCAACCAGAAAAGTTGCCAAGTGACGCGGCCTGTAAAAGTGAGACTAGCCGGTCATTTACAGACCAGCCGGGCAAACCGCAGGCAGCCGACCAGTGGCAAACCGGCCTTCAGCGCAGGCGTACTGCGGTGCCGGTGACAAACACGACGACCATGCCGCCTTGTACCGAAGGCATGCTGATCTCGTAGTCCACACCGACTACCGCGTCGGCTCGCAACTGCTGGGCGCGCGCCTTCAGCTCTTCGGTGGCCTGCTCGCGGGCCTCGCGCAGTGCGCTTTCCAGGGTCTGCGAGCGACCACCCAGCACGTCGCGAACACGGGTAAAGAAATCGCGGACGAAATTGATGCCCTGGACCGATTCGGCGCTGACCACGCCCATGTATTCGGCAATCGGGCGGCCTTCAAGTTGACTGGTAGTGGAAATGATCATGCAAACGCTCCGTTGGCCTGGTCTCGAACAATGAGGCCGAGTCTAACAGAGCCGCACCTGAGCAACCGGCAATGGGGCATTACCACCCGGTCAACGCTTCAGCCGTCACCACGCCCCCCACTACCCTCCTGTCAGGCGCTGGCCGCACGCAAGCGCTGTCCGATCCGCGCACCGAATACGTTCACCAGCAGCCCGGCCATCACCAACACGGCGCCCCACCCCTGAATTGCGGTCAGTCGTTCGCCCAGCAGCAATGCCGACGAACTCAAGCCGATCACCGGCACCAGCAGCGAAAAGGGTGCGACCTTACCGGCCGGGTGGCGCGACAACAGCTTGCTCCACAGGCTGTAGCCGATCATGGTGGCGACAAAAGCCAGGTATGCCAGCGCCAGCACCGAACTGAGGCTGATGTTGGCAAGCGCATGGCCAATACGCTCTGGGCCTTCCAGCCACCAGGACAACGCCAGGAACGGCAACGGCGGGATCAAACCACCCCAGATCACCAGCGCCACCAGGTCAACCGAGCCAAAGCGCCGGGTAATGATGTTGCCCAGCCCCCACATGGCCCCGCCACACAATGTCAGCAGCAGCGCCACCATCGGCACGTGGCCACCGTCTTCGCTGCCGATCAGGGCCAGGCCACTGGCCGCCACCAGTAGCCCCAGCACACTGGCCAGGCGCAGCCGTTCACCGAGGAATAGCGCGGCGAAGCCGAGCGTGAAGAATGCCTGCGATTGCAGAATCAGCGAAGCCAGCCCTGGTGGCATGCCGCTGTACATGGCCTGGAAGAGAAAGGCGAACTGGCCCAGAGAAATGGTTGCGCCGTAGGCGATGAGCCAGCGCCAGGGCAATTTGGGGCGCCTGACCAGCAACACCGCGGGAAACGCCACCAGCAAAAAGCGCAGTGCCCCCAACAGCATCGGCGGCAAGCCGTCGAGGCCAACCTTGATGACTACAAAGTTGACTCCCCAGGCAACAATCACCACCAGGGCGATGAGCAGGTCCTTGAGCGGCACGGCAGCTTCCTTCTTCAGGCGTTCTAGACATATTTCGTTACAGCATAAGGCTATAACTCTGAAGAGGACCAGCACAGTGGTGGCCTAGGCTGGCGCAACAGTCCGACTGTTGCGTCAACCTGTAACGTTGATGCATAACGCAGAAAACCCGCGAACACTGCGTATTCGCGGGTTTCCAGTACCCTTGAGCAGGGCACGATCAGCAGCGCGGACTTGCCTGTACCTGAGCCTTGCAAGCCTTATCGCTGTGCATCAAGCCGCTGCAAACAGCTCATTGGCGATCTGCGCCTGTGCGGCGTCAAGTGCCTGTGTACGTTGCTCCGGGCCGTAGGCCAAGCCGTGAGCGCGCACGATTTCCAGGTCGGTGACACCAATGAAGCCCAGGAACACCTTGAGGAAGTCTTCATGCCCAGCACCCGTTGGCTGGCCAGCGTGCAGACCACCCGCGGTGGAAACCAGCACTACCTTCTTGTTACCGCAAAGCCCCTCGGGGCCCGCCTCGGTGTAGCGGAAGGTCTTGCCGGCCACGGCAACGCGGTCGATCCAGGCCTTGAGCTGGGTCGGCACGCTGAAGTTGTACATCGGTGCGCCTATCACCACGGCATCGGCGGCCAGGAATTCCTCCAGGGTCTCGGCACTGAGCTTGGCCTCGAATGCCTGGGCGGCGTCGCGTACGTCTTCCGGGGTGCCAGCGGCTACCAGCGTGGCAGCAGAGAAGTGTGCAATGGCATCGGCAGCCAGGTCGCGGTACACGACTTCAACGCTCGGGTCTGCGGCTTTCCAGGCTTCGACCACCTCGCGGCTCAACTGGCGGGATGCGGAATTGTCACCCAGGATGCTCGAATCGATGTGCAACAGTTTCATAGGACTCTCCTGTGAATGAAGACCGCATCTCTTGGCGATCACGATGGGCAGAATCCTACCGGAGTGATTAATGACTGATAAGCCGCAGAAAATGCGTTAGTTTGTCTCATGAGTGGAACAATGAGACCTGTTCATGCAAGACCTCAATGACCTTTTCTATTTCGCCCGCGTAGTGGAAGCCGGCGGTTTTGCTGCAGCGGGGCGCCAGCTGGGCATTCCCAAGTCACGCTTGTCCCGGCGCATCGCCGAGCTCGAAGAGCGCCTGGGCACCCGCCTGCTGCAGCGCACTACCCGGCAGTTGAAACTCACCGCAGTGGGCGAGCGCTACCTGCATCACTGCCAAGCCATGCTGCTGGAGGCCGAAGCCGCCGATGAAACGGTGGCCAGCATGAGCAGCGAACCACGCGGGCGCTTGCGTGTGTCCTGCCCCGTGGCGCTGGCCCACGCGTTTCTGCCGCAGGTGATCAGCCGCTTTCTCGAGCAGTACCCGTTGGTGCAGTTGGACATGGTACTGCTCAACCGCCGGGTGGACCTGATTTCCGAAGGTATCGACGTTGCCCTGCGCGTGCGCGACCTGGGCGATGAAGACCCGGCCTTGGTCACCCGCCGCCTGCGCCAGGCGCAAATGCAGCTGGTTGCCGCCCCAGGCTTCGCCGACCACATTCGCGACCCTGCCGAACTGGCGACGTTGCCGGTACTGGGCGCCGCCGAGGCAGACCGGCTGGTGCACTTTCGCCTGCTGGGCCCCAACGGCAAGCAACAGGACCTGGCCCTGGAGCCGCGCCTGGCGATCGACGATTTCGTAGTACGTAATGCCGCTGTACGGGCTGGCCTGGGCTTTACTGCATTACCCAGCATGTTTTGCGAGGCGGAGCTGGAACGCGGCGAGCTGGTACGCCTGCTGCCTGAGTGGTCGCTGCCAGGTGGCTACCTGCAGGCGGTGTACCCGCACCGGCGCGGCCTGTTGCCGGCTGTACGGGTGTGGATCGACCATCTGGCAGCATCCTTTGAGGCGTGTGGGGAGCGATACGTATGAACGCGAATATGAGCGAAGCCGAAGTAGCGGCATTCTGCCTGGAGCTGCCGGGTGCCCAGGAAGACTACAAGTGGGGCGGTATCCGGGTGTTCTCGGTGGCCGGCAACAAGATGTTCGCGGTACTCGACCTGGCCGGCGCAGGGCTGTCGTTCAAGGTGGCCGACGATTTGTTTCTCGGCTATTGCGACCGCCCTGGAGTGCGACCTGCGCCTTACCTGGCAAGGGCACGCTGGATCAGCATGGCGCCGCCATACCCCATGGGCCGGGACGAATTGCGTGACTTGCTGCAGCGTTCGCACCAGCTGGTGGTGCGACGGTTACCGAAGCGGTTACAGGTGGGTTTGCTGCTGTAATACCGCCTGCCCCCCGCTTCGGTGCCGCACTTCACCCTAAAGGCAGAAAGCGCCCATCGAAAAACAGCCAGTCGGCCCAGAACACCTGGTGCAACAGCACAATCGCCCAGAACAGCAGCTGGTACGAAAGCTTGCGCGTCTTATGCCGGAACAGCTGCTGCGCCAGCAACGCGCCCGGCCAGCCACCCAGCAGCTCGCTGGCATGCAGCACTTTCTCGGGCGTGCGCCAGGCCTGCTGACGTGCCTGGTGTTTGTCCTGCCAGTACAGCATGACGCTGACCAGGCTCATTGCCGGGTACAGCGCCAATGGCCACCAGGCCTGGTCGAGCCAGGCCATGCGAGCCGCGCCCAGCCCTGGCAGCACGCACAACACGGCCAGCACCAGCAGTTTCAGGCGCAGGTTGCGTACCCCGTCCAGCGGCGCGGCACGCCGCAGCTCAGCCATGAACCGAGGTCCAGTTGACCCAGCCGAACTGCCAGGTCGCCAGGATGAACAGGCCGAACACGATGCGATACCAGGCAAACGCGGCATAGCTGTGGTTGGCAATGAACTTGAGCAGCGCACGCACGGCGATCATGGCGAAAATGAACGACGTGACGAAACCGATGGCGAACACCGGCAAGTCATCCGGCTGGAACAGGTGGCGGTACTTGTAGCCCGAATACACGGCCGCGCCGACCATGGTCGGCATGGCGAGAAAGAACGAGAACTCGGTGGCCGCCTTGCGCGACAGACCGAACAGCAGCCCGCCGATGATGGTCGAGCCGGAACGCGATGTGCCGGGGATCATCGCCAGGCACTGCACGAAGCCTATTTTCAGCGCATGGCTCCAACGCATGTCGTCGACATGGTCAACCTCTACCCGATGCGTGCGCCGCTCGGCCCACAACATGATCACCCCACCTACCACCAGCGCTGCCGCCACGGTGACCGGGTTGAACAGGTACTCGTGGATCAGGTCGGCGAACAGTACGCCCAGTACGACCGCAGGCAGGAATGCCAACAACAGGTTACCGGTAAAGCGCCGTGCCTTGGGTTGGCTGCGCAAGCCGAAAACCACTTCGCAGATCCTGCTGCGAAACTCCCACATCACGGCCAGGATCGCTGCCAGCTGGATGATGATGTTGAAAGCCATGGCCCGTTCACCGCCAAAACCGATCACGTCGGCGACGATGATCTGGTGGCCGGTACTGGAAATCGGCAGGAACTCCGTCAGCCCCTCTACTACGCCCAAGATGATTGCCTGGAAGGCAGTCCAAAAATCCATCATTCCCCCGGTGGAGCGCTGCTCGCAGCAGGCTCCTTGTTCTTGATCTATTGACGATTGCCGCACGCGGACCGGCTTTTTACAGCGACTGTTGGGACCAGCGCCAGTGGAAAAGTTCACGGCGGCTAAAGGTTTCATCTTGCGCGGCCGAAATCCTGTCAGAGCACCTTTGCAAATCCGTTACGCAACCTTCTGCAGACTGTGACAAAGATAGCACTTAG
>NZ_BCBD01000139.1:0-14579 GCF_001320345.1 Pseudomonas sp. NBRC 111127
CTTGGCGTCACGGCGCATGACCACGATCTGGTTGCTCTTCTGGTTGGCCACCAGCAGGAAGCGGTTGCTGGGGTCCAGGGCAAACTCGCGGGGGTGGTCGCCTTCCACGGCGCGGCGCTGCACAAACGTCAGCTTGCCGTCGCCCTTGCCAACCGCAAACACCACGATTTCATTCGCTGTACCGCGATTGCTCACGTACAGGAAGTGCCCGTCGGCCGACAGGTGCAACCCGCCCGCCGCCTTGGCCTTCGACGCCGAGTCTTCGGTCAGTGCCAGGCGCTGACCCTCGGTCAGGCCCGCACCGTTGACATCGAACATCACCACTTCACCGCTCATTTCCAACGTGAGGTAGGCATGCTGCCCAGTGGCATCGAACAGCAGGTGGCGTGGTCCGCTGCCTGGCGGCAACGCCACCGACGCCGGCGTGGCTGGGCTCAGCGGCTGGTCCGGGCTGGCGCCGTCGTAGCGGTAGATGAATACCTTGTCGGCACCAAGGTCGCAGGCGTACAGATACTGCCCATTGGGTGACGACACCAGTGAATGCACATGCCCCCCCGCCTGGCGCTCGCGGTTGACGCCACTGGGCCGGTGTCGCAGTTGCTGCACGACCGGCTTGAGCTGACCGTCCCTGGCTACCGGCATCACTGCCAGGCTGCCGCCGGGGTCAGGGTTGACCGCGTAGTTGGCCACGAACAGGTAGCGCTGGTCATGGCTGAGGCTGGCGTGGGTTGGCTCGTCGCCTTGGCTGGCCACCTGGTTGAGCGGGTTGATGTCGCCCTTTGCACTGACACTGAAACTGCTGGCATTGCCGCCCGGGGTTTCATTGACAGCGAACAGCAGGCGGCGGTCGGCCGACAGCACCAGCCACGACGGGCTGACACTTTTCACCACTTGCTGCGGGGTAGGGTCGATGTGGCCCCGTTGTTCGTCGAACTGGTAGCGGTAGATACCCTGGCTGGCACCATCGGTATAGCTGCCCACCAGCAGGGTCGCGGCGTGGGTCGGGATAGTCAGGCTCATCAGGCTAGCGGTCAGCAGGGTCGTCCAGGTGCGGTTCATCTTGGTCTTCATCCGGGGCGCGAAAGGCACTCATGCAGACTAGCCGATGCGCGCCATTGGCATCGTCCAGTTGCCACTCGTCACCCATGGCGGTCGCCGCGGCGACCTGCTCGGGGGTAAACGACCAGCGGCGGAGTTGGCGGCCGTCCATGCACTCGACGCGCAGGCCAGTGGTATCGGCGGTGAACTCGAAGGCGTGCAGGCCGTCGATCAGGAGCATGTCGCAGGACTGCAGGGCGTGGCTGAGGGAGGACATTGGGTTACCTGTCAGGGAAGTGCTGCCAGTATAACCCTGTGACATCCCTGTGGGAGCTGGCTTGCCGGCGATTGGGCCGCAACGCGGCCCCCTGCCTTCAATGGGCGAAAATCGACCCCCCTTGCTTGCCCACCATTTTCTCCGGCTTGATCAGGAACCGCGCCAGGGCCGGCAGCAGCCACAACGCCCCGAACATGTTCCAGAGCAACATGAAGGTCAGCATCAGGCCCATGTCGGCCTGGAACTTGATCGCCGAGAAGATCCAGGTGCACACACCAATGGCCAGGCACAGCCCGGTGAACAGCACTGCCTTGCCGGTCGAGCGCAGGGTCTGGTAATACGCCTCCTGCAACGGCAACCCGGCGCGCAGGAAACTTTCCAGGCGGCTATAGATGTAGATGCCGTAGTCAACGCCAATGCCCACGCCCAGCGCCACCACCGGCAAGGTGGCCACCTTCACACCGATGCCCATGTAGGCCATCAGCGCATTACCCAGCACCGAGGTCAGCACCAGCGGCAGAACGATGCACAGGGTAGCGGCCAACGAGCGGAAGGTGATCAGGCACATCACTGCCACACAGATGTACACCAGGATCAGGATGGTCAGTTCGGCCGACTTGATCACCTCGTTGGTCGCGGCCTCGATCCCGGCATTGCCTGCTGCCAGCAGGAACTGCAGGCCCTCCTTGTTGTGGCTGTCGGCAAACGCCTGGGCTACCGCCGTGACCCGCTCCAGGGTTTCGGCCTTGTGGTCGTTGAGGAACACCAGTACCGGCGCCAGCGAGCAGTCACCGTTGTACAGCCCATCGGCACGGGCGATGGAGTTGTTGAGGATGTCGGGGTTGCGCGACAGGGTTTCCCATTTCAGGCTGCCCTCGTTCATGCCCTTGATCACCTGCTTGGACACGGTGACCAGGGAGATCGCCGACTGGACCCCGGGGGTGTTTTCCATGGTCCACATCAGCTCGTCGATCGGGGTCATGGTCGAGTGGATGGAACACTGCTCGGCCGGCGTCTTGACCATGATCACCAGCACATCGGAACTGGTCGAGTAGTTGCTGATGACGAAGTTGTTGTCCTGGTTGTAGCGCGAGTCGGGGCGTAGCTCCGGCGCGCCCTGGTCGAGGTCGCCGATTTTCAGGTTCTGGCTGTACCACAGCCCCCCGCCGAAGGCGAGCAGCGCCAGCGCCACCGACACCGGCGCCACCCTGGCGCTGGCAAAGTTCGACAGCAGGCGCCAGAACGGGTGTTCGCGGGTGGCGTCCTTCTTGCTGCGTTCGATGGCCTTCTTGCTGATACCGACATAGGAGATGGCGACCGGCAGCAGGATCAGGTTGGTGAACACGATCACCGCCACCCCGATGGACGCGCCGATGGCCAGCTCGCGAATCACCCCGATGTCGATGATCAGCAGGGTGATGAAGCCCACCGCATCGGCCAGGATGGCGATCATGCCCGGCAGGAACAACTGCCGGAACGTTCGCCGTGCAGCGGTGAGCGCGTTGTCGGCGTCACTCGACTGCAAGGCGATGCCGTTGATCTTCTGCACCCCGTGGGAAATGCCAATGGCGAAGATCAGGAACGGCACCAGCATCGAGTACGGGTCCAGGCCGAAACCCACCGCGTGCATCAGCCCCAGTTGCCAGACCACCGCCACCAGGGTGGTGATGAGCACGGCGATGGTGCTGCGGATACACCAGGTGAACCAGTACAACAGCACCCAGGTGATCACCAGGGCGACGCCGAAGAACATCGCCACCATCACCAGGCCGTCGATCAGGTCACCGACCTTCTTGGCAAAGCCGACAATGTGCACTTTCACATTGGGGTTCTGCGCCTGGAACTTGTCACGCACCTTCTCTTCCAGCAGGTGCGAGAACTGCTGGTAATCCAGTTTCAGCAGCCGGCTGGGGTCCTGCGGGTCAGGGTAGCTTTCCAGCAGTGGCACATCGATGATACTGGACTTGAAGTTGTTGCCGACCAGCCGCCCGACCTGGCCGGACTTGAGCACATTGTCGCGCAGGGTATCCAGGCTGTCCTGGGAGCCGTTGTAGGTGTTGGGAATCACCTCGCCACCGGAAAAGCCCTCTTCCGTGACCTCGCTCCAGCGCACGCTGGGGCTCCACAGCGACTTCAGCCCGGCACGGTCGACGCCAGGCAGGTAAAACACCTCGTCATGGATCTGGCGCAGGGTCTCCATGTAATCCTTGTCGAAAATGTCACCCTTGACCGCCTCCACCGAGATGCGCACGGTGTTGCCGAGGTTGGCCAGGTCATTGCGGTGCTCCATCATCTGCTCGATGAACGGGTGCTGCAGCGGGATCATCTTCTCGAAACTGGTGGAGGGGCGAATCTGCGTCGCCTGCCAGAACAGGAAAATACTGATCAGCACGCACAGGGCGATGACCACGGGGCGGTTGTTGAAGATCAGCCGTTCGAGCAGCGTAGGCTTGTCCTGGTGATGCGGATGCATGGTGATGCTCTCCCGGCTGGTCATTGGCGCGGCTCCTCGGCAATGCGATCGGCACCCTGCGCGGTTGCCAGGTGCACACCGCCCTGGCCCACCAGCAGCAGGCCGCCACTGGCCAGGCCACTGACGCCGGCCAGGGCGATGCGGTCGCCACGGTTGTACACGCTGAAGGTCTGGCCATCGTCAGTACTGCGCAGCACGCTGCCGCCGTTGCCGACCAGCACCAGGGCGCCATCAGCCAGCAGCGCAGCGCCAGCCAGGCCGAATTCCAGGCTGCCGCGCGCGGCCTTCAGTTCGACCTGCTGCCAGCTGTC
Source organism: Pseudomonas sp. NBRC 111127 (assembly GCF_001320345.1). NCBI lineage: Bacteria > Pseudomonadati > Pseudomonadota > Gammaproteobacteria > Pseudomonadales > Pseudomonadaceae > Pseudomonas > Pseudomonas sp. NBRC 111127. Next base: position 4,100 of record NZ_BCBD01000139.1, read on the forward strand.
ACCGAAGTCGGCTGAACGGAACAGGTTGCCGCGCAGGCCGTAGGCCAGCAGGGTGCGGGGTGAACGGGTACCGATCACGCCAAACAGCGAGCCCTCGTAGGGGCCTTGCACCTTGGCCCAGGTCTGGCCGTTATCCCCTGAGCGGAACATGCCGCCCTGCTCGCCAACGATGAACAGGCCGGCATCGCGCACCTGGGTGATGCCGTTGAGGTGCAACTGGTCGGGGTTGTCCAGGCGCTCGGCCACGTCCTGCCAGTGCTGGCCGCCGTCAGTGGTTTCCAGGAAGGCCCCGTAGGCGCCCACGGCAAAGCCATGCCGGGCATCCAGGAAGGTGACATCCAGCAACGGCGCTTCACGGGCAAGGTCTTCGAACTGCTTGGTCCAGGTGGCGCCGCCGTCGCTGCTGGTGAGCACCTGGGCGTCATGGCCGACGGCCCAGCCGCGCTTGTCGTCGATGAAGAACACCGCCGTGAGCAACTGCCGGGTAGGTACTCGGGCCTGGGTCCAGGTGTTGCCCTGGTCGTCGGAAAACAGGATATGGCCGCGATCACCGACCACCACCAGGCGCTTGCCGGCGTGGGTGGCGCCGATCAACAGGCTCTGGCTGGCCTTGGCCGATTCGGTGGAGTACTGGTCGGCACTGGCGGCTTGCACGCTGCCGGCCCACGCGCCCAGTGCCAGCGCCAATGCCGCTGCCAATGGCCAGGCGCGGCGCCTGTTGTGTTCCCTCATGACTGTCCCCTTGGTGTTTTTATTCGGCGGGTCAATGCATTGCAGGCACTGCGAAAAGCCTGATCTAGAGGCCTGCAACAGCTTGAAGGGATCGTAGCGGGGATGTTCGCGGGATTACAACGGGCGGGGTGTTATGTTTTGTTGTCGGCCTGAAAAGCTTCGCGGGTGAACCCGCTCCTACAGGCACCGCACCGCCCATGAAAGCAGTGCAGTTCCTGTAGGAGCGGGTTCACCCGCGAAGAGGCCAGCCCAGGCTACAGAAGCATCAAGCCAGGCTCTTGCTCACCACTTCATACACATCACTGGACAGCTCACCCGAAGCCAGAATCCGCTCCAGCTCGCCCTTCATCAGCGCCTGACGCGCCTCGTCATACTTGCGCCAGCGTGTCAGCGGCGCCAGCTGACGCGAAGCGATCTGCGGGTTCAGCGCATTCAGTTCGATCACAAGGTCAGCCAGGAAACGGTAGCCAGAACCATCGGCGGCATGGAAGTTGACCAGGTTCTGCCCGGCAAACGCACCGATCAGCGCACGCACCTTGTTGGGGTTCTTCAGGGTGAACGCCGGGTGCTGCATCAACGCCTTGACCCGCGCCAGCCCGCCCGGCAAGGTGCTGGCCGCCTGCACGCTGAACCACTGGTCCATCACCAGCGGGTTGTCCTTGAAGTGCTCGGCGAACGCCTCCAGCGCTTTCGCCCGCTCGGCCTGGAACGGCGAGTTGACCAGCACCGCCAGCGCGGTCAGGCGCTCGGTCATGTTGTCGCAGTGCTCGAACTGCTCCAGGGTCGCTTCCAGCACGTGCGGCTTGCCGCTCAGCATCAGGTACGACAGGGCGATGTTCTGCAGGCTGCGGCGGGCGAAGTGCTCGGCCGAGGCCACATAGGCAGTGCTGCGCGAGGCTTCGCGGTGGGCCTGGTAGCGCGCCCACAACGCGTCGAACAGTTGCTCGGCGATCTGCTGGCGGGCGAACTCGCGGGCGGCATGGATGGCGTCCACGTCGGCCACCTGGCTGATTTCGGTGAGGTAGGCCTCACCCGGCAGCGAGAGCATTTCGGCAACCATGGCCGGGTCCAGCGACGGGTTGCCCAGTACCGTGCCCAAGGCCGTGATCAGGCGCTGGTCCAGTTTCAGGGCTTCGCCACGCTGGTGCTGGCCGATCAGTTCCTGCAACACCTGGACCGCCAGCTGCTGGCCCGCTTCCCAGCGGTTGAAACCATCGCTGTCATGTTGCATCAGGAACATCAACTGGTCGCGGTCGTACGGGAAACTGAGCTTGACCGGGGCGCTGAAGCCACGCAGCAGCGACGGCAGCGGCTTGGCCTGGATACCCTGGAAGGTGAAGGTCTGCTCGGCCTCGGTCACCGACAGCACCCGACTGGTGGCTGGTTCGGCCGCCGTGGCGGCGCCTTCGCCTGCCAGTTGCAGCGGCAGGTCGTTGCCGGCAGCATCCAGCAGGCCCAACTCCACCGGGATCACGAACGGTAGCTTCTCGGCCTTGTCCGGGGTGGGCGGGCAGCTTTGGCGGAACGTCAGGCTGTAGGTCTGGGCGGCGGCGTCGTACGCTTCGCTGACTTCCAGGCGCGGGGTGCCTGCCTGGCTGTACCAGCGCTTGAACTGGGTAAAGTCCACGCCGTTGGCGTCTTCCATGGCCTTGATGAAGTCGTCGGTGGTCACCGCCTGGCCATCGTGGCGCTCGAAATACAGGTCGCTGCCTTTGCGGAAACCATCGGCACCCAGCAAGGTGCGGACCATGCGCACCACTTCGGCGCCCTTCTCGTACACTGTCAGGGTGTAGAAGTTGGAAATCTCGATGAAGCTGTCCGGGCGCACGGGGTGGGCCATGGGGCCGGCATCTTCGGCAAACTGGTGAGTACGCAGGTAGGCCACGTCCTCGATGCGTTTGACCGTGCGCGAGTTCATGTCGGCACTGAACTCGGCATCGCGGAACACCGTGAACCCTTCCTTCAGCGACAGCTGGAACCAGTCGCGGCACGTGACGCGGTTGCCCGACCAGTTGTGGAAATACTCGTGGGCGACCACACCTTCGACACGCTGATGCGCGGCATCGGTGGCCGTTTCGGCGCGGGCCAGCACACAGCTGGAGTTGAAGATGTTCAGGCCCTTGTTTTCCATGGCGCCCATGTTGAAGTCGTTGACGGCAACGATCATGAAGATGTCCAGGTCGTATTCACGGCCGTAGACTTCCTCGTCCCAACGCATCGACTTCTTCAGGCTGACCATGGCGTGGTCGCACTTGTCCAGGTTCTCTGGCTCGACATAGATGCGCAGCAGCACATCACGGCCCGACTGGCGCGTGAAGGTGTCTTCGACGCACCACAGGTCACCGGCCACCAAGGCGAACAGGTAGGCTGGCTTCTTGAACGGGTCTTCCCAGGTGGCCCAGTGGCGGCCGTCCTCGGCCGGCCCGCTGCCGGTGGGGTTACCGTTGGACAGCAGCACCGGGTAGCGATGCTGCTCGGCGATCACCGTGGTGGTGAAGCTGCTCATCACGTCCGGGCGGTCGAGGTAATAGGTGATCTTGCGGAAACCCTCGGCCTCGCACTGGGTGCAGAACATCTTGCCGGATTTGTACAAACCTTCGAGCGCAGTGTTGCTTTCCGGGTGGATCTTCACGCTGGTGTCGAGGGTGAAGTGCTCGGCTTGCGGCTGCACGGTCAGGCTGTCACCGTCCAGCTGGTAATCGGTGGCCTGCAATTCCCGGTCATCCAGCGCGGCACGCAGCAGCTCCAGCTGCTGGCCATCGAGCACCAGCGGCGGCAAGCCGGCACCGCGTGCCGGGTTGCGACGCATCACCAGCTGCGCGTGAACCAGGGTGTGGTCCTCGAACAGCTCGAAGGTCAGGTGCGTCTCGTCGATCAGGTACTCGGGCGCCTGGTAATCCTTCAGGTAGATCACTTGCGGTTGTTCGGTGCGCATGTGCAGGTCCTTTTTACTGGAGCACGGCCAACTGGTAGGCCGTGTACTTGCGAATATTGATCACACCGGTGTCGAAGATCAGGTACTGGCCCTTGATGCCCAGCAGCGTGCCTTCGGCGACCGGGTCCTTGTCCAGGTTGAAGCTGACGATCTTGTGCGGGTAGGCCTGGACCGGGTAGTTGATCTGCACCACTTCGGCGTCCGGCAGCGGCTGGATCGCCTGCAGCCCGAAACGCCCCTGCAGCTCGCCCAGGCGCTCGGCGCACGCGTCGAATACCTGCTCACGAATGGCCGCCAGGTCGAGCACCTCGGCATCGCCCTTGAGCAGTGCACGCCAGTTGGTGCGGTCGGGCACCTGGCTGCGCAGCACGTCTTCGACCAGGCCAGACTGCTGGCGGGTAGCCACGCGCATGATCGGCAGGGCCTGGCTGGCCCCTTGGTCGAGCCACCGGGTGGGCAGTTGGCTGGCGCGGGTGATGCCGACCTTGATCCCTGACGAGTTGGCCAGGTAGACCACGTGGTCAGTCATGCAGAACTGTTCGCCCCAGGCCGGTTCACGGCAGGTGCCGGCCTCGTAGTGGCATTTTTCCGGGGCCATGATGCACACATCGCACTGGGCCAGCCGGGTCATGCACGGGTAGCAGTAACCTTGGCTGAAGCTGGTCTTGGTGCGCTTGCCGCAATGGCTGCAGTGAATGGCGCCAAGGTATTCCAGGCGCAGGCGCTGGCCGATCAGCGGGTTGACCGGCACCTGCGTGTCACCCAGGCGGAAGCTGTACTGCACCACCGGCGCCTGCAGGCTCACCGCCATTTTGCTCAACGAGCCACGAGCGAGTTCGATCAATGTACCGAGTCCGACTTGAACAGAATGTTGGCGATCGGCGCAGACTTCGACGCGCATTCCTGCGGGCCCATGTAACCGGTGCGCTGGTCTTCTGGCAGGTTTTTCATCTCCCAGGCGATCACGGCCTGCAGCGACAGCTCTTTCTGCTCGGCGGTGAGCTTGCGGCCATCCGACCATTTGCCGATTTCCACGGCCAGCTTCAGGCTTTCGTAGATTTCCGGGGTGATGTTTTCAATCATTTGCGCGAAAGTGGACATACAGTCTCCTGATTCAAGCCGACAGTTTACGCCGGGCCAGCGCCCCACCCAAGAGCCCGGTCAGGCATCCGATGAGCAGCCCGCCAACGTGGGCGGCGTTGGCGATCTGGCCAAGGCCGAGGCTGCCGACCACACCGGTCAGGCACACCACCAGCCAGATCAGCATCATCACCAGCACACCCTTGGGCAAGTTGAAGTAACGGTTCGGTGCCAGCCACTGGAACAGCCATACATGCCCCAGCAGGCCGTACAGTACGCCAGACAGCCCGCCGAACAGGCTCGGCCCGCTGGTGTAGTGCTGCGCCAGGTTGGAGACCAGGCTGTACAGCAGGGTCAGGCCCAGCAGCATCCAGGGGCCCTGGCGCAGCTCGATGCGCTTGCCCAGCTCCCAGTACCACAAGCTGTTCATGGCCAGATGCAGCACGCCGAAGTGCAGCAGCATGGGTGATACCAACCGCCACCATTGCCCTTGGTCGAGGGTTTCTGCCAGCGGGGTGAAATACAGGTAGTCGCCCTGCACCCGGAAGTCGAGGAAGGTAAACCAGCTGATGGTGGTGAAGTTGTCGCCCAGGCTGGTCAGGCCGGCGACGATGAAGCACGCCAGCAGGGTGAGCGTGGTGACCTTGCAGGCCCGGGCCTGTTCTGCCAGGGACGGCACTTTCGCGGCCATGCCCGCTGCCACCGGCTCGGGGGCAGCCGACAGCTCGGCGTTGCCTTGCGGGTAGCGCTGGTAAAGTTCGCGGACGTCTTCGGCCAGGGTGTCGGGCGCCCAGAGTACCTGCACGTCCCCCTCTTCGCTGACCCGGTGCGGCACCTGCAGGCGCTGCAGCATGTGAATGAAGCCGCTGAGGTCGACCGACAGCGGCAGGCGCATCACTTCGATTATGTTCATTGGTTGGCCTGTGGGCGGTCGACGTCGACCCACACGAACTTGTGCGGGTCGATGCGGGTTTCGTCATCCAGCCGGTAGGCCGCCAGCTTGCCGTACAGCACCGCGCTGTAGTCCAGGCAGGCCAGGTTGGGGCGAATCGGCGCGGGGTTGCCGCTGCGCCAGTAGTGGCCGACGAACAGCATCGGCTCGTCTTCGGCATAACGCAGCAAGGCATTTTTCTGGCTGTGGCTGAGGGGCGCATTGGCCACCTCGGCCGGCAGGGCATCAGGCTGGAACACGATGTCGCCGTAGGTTTGCGGGTCTTCCTCCCAGAACTTGGTGCGGAAGAAGGCGCGCGTCAGGCCGTCGCCGCCGGTCAAGGTCAGGCCGTCGGGCAGGCGCATGTCGGTACCGCGCAACAGGCGGTTGCACACGGTGGCGGCGAAGCTGTTGCTCACGGCAGAAGCCTGGATGAAGTGCTCATCGATGCGCCCGTCGGGGTACTGCTGGCGCAGCGGCTCGATCAGTTGCCGGTCCCAGCAGGCGTGTACCAGGCGGAAACGCCCGGCATCGATGAACAACGGCAGTTGGTAGAACCAGTTGAGGAAGTCGTGCCAGTCAGCGGGGTGCTGGGCGAACTGGGCCAGGGTTTCGTCGATCAGCCGGGCGTGCCGCGGAGTGTGCTCGCGGACGAAGGCCTTGCCGCTGCCGGGCAGCGCCGGCGTGACCCAGCCCAGGGCGTTGTACTCGTGGTTGCCCATGATGCAGAACGCCTGGCCAGCCTCGACCATGTCGTGGACGATGTGCAGGGCCTCGCGGATGCGTGGCCCACGGTCGACGATGTCGCCGAGGAACAGCGCCTGGCGCCGTGGGTGGCGCCACACGCCGGCCACGCGCTTGTAGCCGAGGGTATCGAGCAGGCGTTCAAGGGTATGCGCACAACCGTGCACGTCGCCGATGATGTCGAAACTGCGCGCCGGGTCGAGCATCAGTCGTCACTGCTCCCCAGGCGGCTGCCCCAACCAAGCTTGGTGCGGCAGACCTCGTAGTAATTGTGGTCGAGCGGGTGGATCAGGCGCAGCTTCTGCGGCTTTTTGCTGACCGTGATGGTGTCGCCGGGGGCGCAGGTGAAATGGTTCTGGCCATCACAGGAAACCTGCGGGTAGATCTGCAGGTCCTTGGACACCACGATCTTCAGTTCGCTGTTGCCGTCGACCACGATCGGCCGCCCCGACAGGGTGTGCGGGTACATCGGCACGATGACGATGGCGTCCAGCTTGGGGTGCATGATCGGGCCGCCAGCCGACAACGCGTAGGCGGTGGAGCCGGTGGGGGTGGCAACGATCAGGCCGTCGGCCTTCTGGCTGCAGACGAACTGGCCGTCGATATAGATTTCGAACTCGATCATGCGCGTGGACTTGCCCGGGTGCAGCACCACGTCGTTCAGCGCATCGCCCTGGCCAATGGCTTCGTGATGGCGGCGGACCTCGGCCTGCAGCAGGAAGCGGTTTTCCACCAGGTAGTGGCCGTCGAGCACCTCGGCGACCTTCTCTTCCAGCTCGTCGGGGCGGATGTCGGTGAGAAAGCCCAGGTTGCCCCGGTTGATGCCCAGCACCGGAATGTTGTGACGGGCCAGGGCCCGGGCGGCGCCGAGCAGGCTGCCGTCGCCGCCCACCACGATGACCAGGTCGCAGACTTCGCCCAGCAGCTTGCGCGTGGAGGTCTGCAAGCCGTGCCCGGGCAGCACTTCGGCAATGGTGTCCTCGAGAATCACGTGCAGGTGGCGGTCGAGGAGGAATTTTTTCAGTCGGCGGATGGTGTCGAGCACCTGCGAGCTGCCGAGGCGACCGATGATACCGATATTGCGAAATTGCTCCATGGGGCTCCTGCAAGGCTCTGCGGCGGGTGACTATGCGCCGATTATGGGCGAAACCACCGGGCAGCGGCAAACCGGCTATGCTCGCAGGATGACACCCTTCAGCCAACTCCACGATCTGCCCCGGCAACTGCAGCGCCCGGCCGTACGCGACCTGGCCTGGGCAGTGCTGTCGCCGCCCTTGCTCGCTGGCACGCCCTGCCCTCAGCGCCACCCGCTGGCGGGCAGCCTGTGGGCACAGCAGCCGCACCGCCTGGAGCAGTGGCTGCGGGCGCTGGATAAGGATGACCATCCGCTGCGCGATTGGCTGGCGAAACTGGGCAGCCGGCGCCTGGGGCTTTACTACGAACGCCTGTGGCAATTCGCCCTGCGCCACGCACCGGGCATTGAACTGCTGGCCGCCAACCTGGCCATTCGCGAGGGCGGCCTGACCTTGGGCGAGCTGGATGTACTGCTGCGTGATGCAGACGGGGTCCACCACCTGGAATTGGCGATCAAGCTGTACCTGGGCCCGCCCGGTGGCGGGCACGATACCCAGGCCTGGCTGGGGCCAGGCTGTCATGACCGGCTAGGGGCCAAGCTGGCCCACCTGGCGCAGCACCAGTTGCCGATGTCGCGGGGGGCGCACAGCCAGCAGGCGCTAGCCCGGCTTGGGGCGCAGCAGGTGCAGGCGCATATGTGGCTGGGGGGCTATCTGTTCTATCCGTGGCCTGGGCATGCCGAGGAACCGGAAGGCGCCAACCCGCAGCACCTGCGCGGGCGCTGGGTCAGGCGGCGGGATTGGGCCATGGCGGTTGGCGAGCGCTGGCAACCGCTGCCGCGCAGCGCATGGCTGGCGCCAGCGCGGGTCGAAGCGGCGCAATGCTGGCAGGCAGAGCAGTTTGCAGCGTGGCTGCATGTGCTGGACCCGCAGGCCCCGGCGCAACTGCTGGTAAGGCTTGAGCAGGAGGCCGATGGCGCCTGGCAGGAAGCCGAACGGGTGTTTCTGGTGGCTGACAATTGGCCGCAGCTACGCAGTGATTGATGCAGGCCTGACGCAGGTCAAGGCTGGCCCGCACAAAAGCCCGTGCAGGCAACACAATTTTCACAGGCCTGGCGCAACTATCTGCTGCCGGTAGCCATTAAAGTGACACCTGAGCGCCAACAAGAGCGCTATTCAAACCTGATGACGAGGACTGATCATGGTTTCATCCACCCCAGCACCGCATTACGCACGCCTGTCCATTGCCCTGCACTGGCTGATGCTGGTGCTGCTGGCCGCTGTCTACGCCCTTATCGAACTGCGTGGCCTGTTCCCCAAGGACAGCGCCGAGCGCAACCTGATGAAAGACCTGCACTTCATGCTTGGCCTCAGTGTCTTCGTGCTGGTCTGGTTGCGCCTGGCGATGCGCCTGAGCCGGCCTACCCCGCCGATCCTGCCCAAGCCGCCCGCCTGGCAGACCGGCCTTGCCCACCTGATGCACCTGGCACTGTACCTGCTGATGATCGGCATGCCGCTGGCCGGCTGGCTGATCCTCAGCGCCGCCGACAAACCGGTACCGTTCTTCGGCCTGGAGCTGCCGCACCTGATCGGCCCGAACCCGGACCAGGCCAAGTTCATCAAGGGCTGGCATGAGCGCGTCGGCAGTTGGGGCTACTGGCTGATCGGCCTGCATGCGCTGGCCGGGCTTTACCACCACTATGTGGTGCGCGACAACACGCTGTTGCGCATGCTGCCCTACAAATAACCACGTCGGCCTTGCAGGCCGCCGGTATGCACGAAGATCATGCGGCTGCCGGGCGCCAACAGCCCGGCGGCGACATGATCGCGCAGGGCCAACAGGGCCTTGCCGGTATAGAGCGCTTCCAGCGGCACCCCCGTGTGCTGCTCGCAGTCGGCAATGAAGGCCAGCAGTTCGTCGTCGAACCGGGCAAACCCACCTCGGCAGGCCTCGTGTAGCTGGTAGCCATGTGCGCCCGCCAGTGCTGCCACCCCTTGCGCCACACCGTGGTCTGCAGGTACCGCCAAGGCGCCATGCACGGTACGCGCGCCCGCCTCGGCCATGGCCAGGCCAGCCACGGTAGTGCCTGTTCCGGCAGCCAACCACCAGCCATCGTAGTCCGGCCAGCCCAGGGCCGAGATCTGCGCCTGCGCCTGCTGCACGATCAGCGCGCAGCCCTGCGCGCCGGCCAGCCCACCGCCGCCTTCGGGAATGCACTGCCAGCCCGGATAGCGCGCTTGCCAAGGTTCCCAGAAACCGGGCTGGTGGCGTGCGCGGTAGCCGCCATAACCCAGCCAGTGCAGGTGCATGCCCAGCGCCTGCAGGTCCCGTACGGTGGGCGTGTCCTGGGCATGGCCGCGTAGCAGGCCGGCAGTGGCGAAGCCAAACCGCTTGCCGGCCGCAGCCAGCGCATGCAGGTGGTTGGAGTGGTTGCCACCCAGGCTGATCAGCCCGGGGGCATTGCCAGTGGCGGCCTGCTGCAGGTGGTGGCGGAGCTTGAACCACTTGTTGCCGCTGATCAGCGGATCGATCAGGTCCAGGCGCAGAATGGCCACCTGCACCTGGGCGTGTTGCAACCACGGCAGGTTCAAGCGTTGCAGTGGGGCTTGAGGGAGGTCGAATGCATGCATGGATCGCAGTTTACAGGCAAAGCCCGGGGCAGCGCCTGTGGGCTGCCCCGGGCCGATCTCAGAGCTGCGCCGCCAGCCGCGACCCTTGGTTGATCGCCCGCTTGGCATCCAGCTCGGCCGCCACGTCGGCGCCGCCGATCAGATGCACCGATTGCCCCGCAGCCACCAACCCATCCTGCAGTTCGCGCAGCGGCTCCTGCCCGGCGCAGATCACGACGTTGTCCACGGCCAACAGCTGCGGCTCACCGCCCGCAACGCGAATGTGCAAACCGGCATCGTCTATACCCAGGTACTCGACACTGTTGAGCATCTGCACCCGCTTGTTCTTCAAGCCGGTACGGTGGATCCAGCCGG
>NZ_BCBD01000140.1:0-14424 GCF_001320345.1 Pseudomonas sp. NBRC 111127
GTGCGAAACCCTGGGTATAGAGAACCGGGGCGGCTATTACGACAAGGCTGGCGCGATCCGCGACATGCTGCAAAATCACTTGCTGCAGTTGCTGTGCCTGGTGGCGATGGAGCCACCCGCGCAGTTCGAGGCCGAAGCGGTACGCGATGAAAAAGTGAAAATACTGCGCGCGCTCAAGCCGATCACTGGCCAGGACGTGCAGGACAAGACGGTCCGTGGCCAATACGGCCCGGGGCGCATCGGCGGCCAGGAAGTGCCGGCCTATTACTTCGAAAAAGACGTCGACAATGACAGCGACACCGAAACGTTCATCGCCATCGAGGCACACATCGACAACTGGCGCTGGGCTGGGGTGCCGTTTTACCTGCGCACGGGCAAGCGCATGGCACGGCGCTCGTCGCAAATCGTCATTCAGTTCAAGCCGGTGCCCCATGAGCTGTTCAACGGTGGCCAGGTGAACCAGCTGCTGATCCAGTTGCAACCAGAGGAACGCATCAGCCTGCGCATGATGACCAAAAGCCCTGGCAAGGGCATGCGCCTTGAGCCGGTCGACCTCGACCTGAACCTGGCCCAGGTTTTCAGCCAGACGCGCCGCTGGGAGGCTTACGAACGCCTGTTACTGGATGTGTTGGAGGGCGACTCCACGCTGTTCATGCGCCGTGATGAAGTAGAAGCCGCCTGGGCCTGGATCGACCCCGTGATCAAGGGCTGTGAAGAACACTTCCAGGCCCCACGCCCGTATGCGGCTGGCAGCAACGGGCCAGAGCAGGCTACCAGCCTGCTGGCACGCCATGGCAGGGTCTGGCATAGCTGAAAAGTTTCATGCTGTGGCTGGGCTGGGGCTTGTTGCACGCTCTGGTCGGAAGGCGCATTTCGCCCTTCGCACTAATGGAGCTGCAGACATGATCAACAGCAAGAACTGGAAAGCCCAACATGACAGAATGCCCCCAGGGGCGCGTGTGCGGGTTGCAGGTACCGTCACCGTCGCCAACCCTGGCGTCGACCCCGTGCTGGTCAAGCGCGACGGGCAACCGGGTACCCTGGCCCTGGACCTGGAATTGAAATCGGAAGGCGGCAGCTTCATCCAGGTGTTGTGTGAAAAGGAGGTGCATTTCGAGATGCCAACCGGCACTGAAGCCATCGCCAGCGTGGAAATATTCCACGAAGGCACGCTGCTTGCCGAGATCGACGAAATCCTGATCACCGCTTGATTTCGCTGACAACCGCCACGTCGGCTTGCACGCCCGGCGCGGCGGCCTTGCGCATGCACCGTTCGGCGCTTGGGCAGGTGAGTATTTATACAGTACCATTTACCCCTTCCCTGCCGCGCCCTAGAATGGCCGGATGCACACAGACGACCTCTCCCTCCTGCTGAACTCCCTCAACGATGCCCAACGCCAGGCCGTAGCGGCCGCGCTCGGGCGTCAACTGGTGCTTGCCGGCGCCGGTTCCGGTAAAACCCGCGTGTTGGTGCACCGTATCGCCTGGCTGATCCAGGTAGAGCAGGCCTCGCCGCACTCGATCCTGTCGGTGACGTTCACCAACAAGGCCGCCGCGGAAATGCGCCAGCGGATCGAGCAATTGCTGGGCATCAACCCAGCTGGCATGTGGGTCGGCACCTTCCACGGCCTGGCCCATCGCCTGCTGCGGGCACACTGGCAGGAAGCGCGGCTGGTGCAGAACTTCCAGATCCTCGACAGCGACGACCAACAGCGCCTCATCAAGCGGGTAATGCGCGAGCTGGGCCTGGATGAACAGAAGTGGCCGGCCCGCCAGGCCCAGTGGTTCATCAACGGCCAGAAGGACGAGGGGTTGCGCCCGCAACACATTCAGGCCGGTGGCGATCTGTTCCTGGCCACCATGCGCGAGGTGTATACCGCCTACGAGCAGGCCTGCGAACGCGCCGGGGTCATCGATTTTTCCGAGCTGCTGTTGCGCGCACTGGACCTGTGGCGTGACCACCCGGGCCTGCTGGAGCATTACCAGCGGCGCTTCCAGCACGTGCTGGTCGACGAGTTCCAGGACACCAACGCCGTGCAGTACGCCTGGCTGCGCCTGTTGGCGCGCGGTGGCGCCAGCCTGATGGCGGTGGGCGATGACGACCAGTCGATCTACGGCTGGCGCGGCGCCAAGATCGAGAACATCCACCAGTACACCGCCGACTTCCCCGACGCCGAAATGATCCGCCTGGAGCAGAACTACCGCTCCACCGGCGGCATCCTCAAGGCTGCCAACGCGCTGATTGCCAACAACAGCGGGCGTTTGGGTAAAGAGCTGTGGACCGACCTGGGTGAAGGCGAACCCCTGACCCTGTACGCGGCCTACAACGAGCACGACGAAGCGCGCTACGTGGTGGAAACCATCGAAGGCCTGATCAAGCAGGGTAACGCGCGCAACGACATTGCCATCCTGTACCGCTCCAACGCCCAGTCACGGGTGCTGGAAGAAGCCTTGTTGCGCGAACGCGTGCCGTACCGCATCTATGGCGGCCAACGCTTCTTCGAGCGCGCCGAAATCAAGAACGCCATGGCCTACCTGCGCTTGATCGAAGGGCGTGGCAACGATGCCGCACTGGAGCGGGTAATCAACGTACCCCCACGCGGCATTGGCGAAAAAACCGTCGAAGCCATCCGCGAGCACGCTCGCCACAGCCAGCTTTCCATGTGGGGGGCCATGTGCCAGCTGATCGCCGCCAAGGCGTTGAAAGGCCGCGCCGCCAGTGCATTGGGGGCCTTCATCGAACTGATCGAAGGGCTGGCTGCCAAGGTTGCGGACATGCCGCTGCATACCATGACCCAGACCACCATCGAGCAGTCCGGGCTGATTACCTATCACCAGGAAGAAAAGGGTGAAAAGGGCCAGGCACGGGTAGAAAACCTTGAGGAACTGGTCAGCGCAGCGCGCAACTTCGAATCCACCGAAGAAGATGCCGACCTCTCTCCGCTCTCGGCTTTCCTCGGCCATGCTTCGCTGGAAGCCGGCGACAGCCAGGCGGACGAACATGAGGACAGCATCCAACTGATGACCTTGCACAGCGCCAAGGGCCTGGAGTTCCCCTACGTATTCCTGGTCGGCATGGAAGAAGGGCTGTTCCCGCACAAGATGAGCCTCGAGGAACCTGGCCGCCTGGAAGAGGAACGTCGCCTGGCCTATGTCGGCATCACCCGTGCGATGCGCCAACTGGTCATGACATATGCCGAGACACGCCGCCTGTATGGCAGCGAAACCTATAACAAGGTGTCGCGCTTCGTTCGCGAAATTCCACCGGGGCTAGTTCAGGAAGTACGCCTTTCCAACAGCGTCAGCCGCCCGTTCGGCGCCCCCAAGACAGCCACCAACAGCCACCTGTTCGACAATGCCAACATCCCGCAAACCGCCTTCAACCTCGGCCAGCGGGTGCAGCACGCGGTGTTTGGCGAAGGTGTGATCCTCAACTTCGAGGGCTCCGGCGCCCAGGCACGGGTGCAGGTGAATTTTGCCGAAGGCAGCAAATGGCTGATGCTGGGGTATGCCAAACTCGAGGCGATCTGACGCCTGTGCCAGTACCGTTCCTTGCAGCGGCTGCCTTTTTGGGGGCGCGCTCAAGGGCGGTGGTGCCGGCGTTGTAACATTCAGGCAAAAGCTGGAAACATTATGTCGCTGGTCATGTGCCTGGGAACCTGTGCACCATGACGCGCGTGCAATCCACAACAGGGGATATCCCAATTATGCAACGTTTTCTTAGCATCGCACTGGCGCTTTGCGTCGGCCTGACGCTGAGCCTGGACGCCAACGCCAAGCGTTTCGGCGGCGGCAAGAGCTCGGGCTCCGCGCCTATTCACCAGACCCGCCAGGCCACACCAACCGCGCCAGCCGCCGCGCCGACCGCACCTGGTCGTGCCGCCCCGGCCGCCAGCGGTGCTTCGCGCTGGTTGGGCCCACTCGCTGGCCTGGCCGCCGGCGGCCTGCTGGCGTCCATGTTCATGGGCGACGGTTTCGAGGGCTTCCAGATCATGGACTTCCTGATCGTGGCGCTCATCGCCTTCCTGGTGTTCCGCTTCATTGCCGCGCGTCGTCGCCAGCAACAACCGCAAATGGCCATGCCAGGCCACGCGCCGATGCAGCGTGAAGCCCACGGCCAGCCTGCCCAGCCGTCGGTGTTCGGTGGTTCGGCCGCGCCTGCCGCCGCCCCGGTGATCAACGCACCTGCCTGGTTCAACGAGCAGAGCTTCCTGGCTGCCGCTCGCAACCACTTCCAGTCGCTGCAGCAGCACTGGGATGCCAACGAGATGGACAAGATCGCCGAGTTCGTCACGCCGCAGATGCTTGAGTTCCTCAAGCGTGAGCGCGCCGAGTTGGGTGATGGCTTCCAGTCCACCTACATCGATAACCTCGAAGTGCAACTGGACGGCGTCGATGACCGCCCAGACCGCACCGACGCCACCCTGACCTTCCGCGGCGTGTCGAAAAACTCGCGCTTCGACCAGGGCGAACTGTTCAGCGAAAGCTGGCACATGGTGCGGGCCCCAGGTGAGAACCAGCCTTGGCTGGTAGCCGGTATCCGTCAAAACAGCTAACCGCTGCGCGCCGTACCAAGAACCCCGGGCTTGCCCCGGGGTTTTTGCTTTTGTCAGAGTGGCCTACTAGGGTATAACGCGCAAAGTTGTCATCTAGGTCAGAGGAAGTGAACCGTGGAAGAAGTGATCGAACAACTCCGTGAAGCCAACGAGCCGGTGCCGGTACCTTTGGAGCTTCCCGATGAGGATCAGCTGGTGGAGATCGAAGAGCAGCTGTTCATCAACATTCCATACGTGTTCAAAGAGTTTTTGCTGACTGTGAGCGATGTGGTGTACGGCTCACTGGAGCCGGTAACTTGCACCGATCCACAGTCGCACACCTACCTGCCCGATGTGGCGGCCAACGCCTGGGATGCCGGCGTACCGCGTGAGCTGATCCCGTTGTGCCAGGACGGCGACAACTACTACTGCGTCGAGGAAGATGGCACCGTGGTGTTGTGGGATGCCGAGGAAGAGCTGGTCGGTGAGGACAGCTGGGAATCGGTATGGCACTGGGCGCGGGATGTGTGGCTGGAAAGCTGATCTTCCCCACCGATTCAGGTGCAGCGGCGCCTACAGGTACCCACAACGGCCAAGCGTGCGGTGAACCGGTAGGCGCCGCTGTGGCTGCGGCCGGGTGGCACTCAGTGCGAGTTCTCGCGGCTGTTCTCCAGCGTTTCCAGCAAGGCGATCTGCATGCGCGTATGCACGCGAATGAGCCAGCGCCACAGCAAGGCCACCACCACAGCAGCGACCACGGCAATCACCAACAGCAATTCGTTGGTCGGCAAGATGCTCGCAGACAATGCCGACAGCAGCAGGAAAATCACCAGTAACGACAGCAGCGGAATCACTTCGGCAATCACCCGCCGCACCCGCTGGGTGTGCCGCCCGGCCATTTCCGGCTTCACGCCCATCTCGGCCAGCAGCATCGACAGCGCCTTGAGCTTGCGGTAGGCCGCGATCAGGAACGGCAGCGACAGCAACAACGCCGCGCCCCAGATCATCGCCTTCTGCTGGCTGATGTCGCTGACCCATTCGCTGAGCCAG
Source organism: Pseudomonas sp. NBRC 111127 (assembly GCF_001320345.1). Taxonomy (NCBI): domain Bacteria; kingdom Pseudomonadati; phylum Pseudomonadota; class Gammaproteobacteria; order Pseudomonadales; family Pseudomonadaceae; genus Pseudomonas; species Pseudomonas sp. NBRC 111127. The sequence continues at coordinate 5,586 of NZ_BCBD01000140.1, forward strand.
TTACCGATGCGCCCGGCAAAATAGCCGCCGCTGAAGAAGATCGCGATCACCAGCGCCAGGTTCACCCCAACCTGCAGGAGGATGCGCCGGATCATTGCCGCGAGCATGGCACCCTCGCCCTGCGGTTGAATGTTGCGCAACCACTCGCCATACAACGACAGCACCCGCGCCAGGCGCCCGGGCACGACATTGCCCAGTTTTTGCGAAAGCGGGTCGGCTGCGCGGATCAGGTAGGGCGTAAGCAGGGTGGTGATAGCCGACACGGCGACCGCCACGGGGTACAGGAAGTCGCTGGTTACCTGCAGGGTCATGCCCAGCGCGGCAATGATGAAGGAGAATTCGCCAATCTGCGAAAGCCCCATGCCCACGCGCAGCGAGGTACGCCCATCGTTACCGGCAATGAACGCGCCCATGCCGCAGGACAACATCTTGCCCAATACCACCGCCAGGGTAATGACCACAATCGGCCAAGCGTATTCGACCAGCACCTGCGGGTCGATCATCAAGCCGATGGCGACGAAGAAAATGGCGCTGAACAGGTCGCGTACGGGTTCGATCAGGCGCTCGATCTTCAACAACTGGCGTGACTCGGCCATGATCGCGCCAATCAGGAAGGCGCCCAGGACCATGCTGTATTCCAACTTGACGACCAGCAGGCAGAAGCCGAAGCACAGCCCCAGCACGGTAATCAGCAACATCTCGTTGCTCTCGAACCGGGCCACGTAGGCCAGCAGGCGCGGCACCAGCAGGATACCGATGACCAAGGCAACGATCATGAACAACGACAGCTTGCCGACAGTGGAGAATACCTCCCCCGAGCTGACCGTGCCGCTGACGGCGATACCTGAGAGCAGGGCAATGATGCCAATGCCAAGAATGTCCTCGACGATGAGCACGCCAAAGATCAGCTGGGCAAAGCGCTCGTTCTTCATCTTCAGGTCGTTGAGCGCCTTGACGATGATGGTGGTCGAGGAAATGGCCAGGATGGCACCCAGGAACAGCGAGTCCATGGTGGTCCAGCCAAACCAGCGGCCGATCTCGAAGCCGATCCAGATCATCAGCACAATTTCGAGGAACGCCGCGATGAACGCCGTGGCGCCCACCTTGAACAACTTGCGCAGGCTGAACTCGAGCCCCAGGCAGAACATCAGGAAGATCACCCCCAGCTCGGCGAGGGTCTTGATGGTGTCTTCGTCGTGGATAAGGCCGAATGGCGGGGTGTGCGGGCCGATGATGAAGCCGGCGACAATATAACCAAGCACGACCGGCTGTTTGAGGCGGTGAAACAGGATGGTGACCACGCCAGCAACCAGCATGATGACTGCCAGGTCCTGGATGAAGCTGATGGCATGCATGGCGTGATACTCCTTTTCTCGTCTTTTATGAATGCCTGGGCAAACCGCTCCTCTGCCGGGGCAAACCTGAGCGAGCAGCAAGTACATACTGTATTGAATGCAGGAACGCCCATGGTGCATGGGCGTACTCAGGTTAACATCGCGATCGGCTGCAAAAGGCCGGCGCAATATGCAGAAACAGATCGGCTGGAAAAGCGCCGCTGATGGCATGATCAGCGTGACCGCTACGCCCCCGGCAACGTCCCGTAGCAACGAGGCAAATTCACAAGAGGGAAAAACCGTGTCAGCAGATCACCCCCTCCATTCGCCCGATTCAGCGCAACCTAACCGTGAGCACCTTATGGAACCTGGAAACGCCCAGCTGAGCATGACCGTCCTGATGACCCCGGACATGGCCAACTTTTCTGGCAACGTACATGGCGGCACCCTGCTCAAATACCTCGACGAAGTGGCCTATGCATGCGCCAGCCGTTATGCAGGCAGCTATGTGGTGACATTGTCGGTGGACCAGGTGATCTTCCGCGAGCCGGTACACGTGGGCGAGCTGGTGACGTTCCTGGCGTCCGTCAACTACGCCGGCAATACCTCGATGGAAGTGGGCATCAAAGTGGTGACCGAGAACATTCGCGAGCGCTCGGTGCGCCACTCCAACAGCTGCTTCTTCACCATGGTAGCGGTGGACGACAATCGCCGCCCTGTGCCGGTACCGCCGCGTCAGCCGCAAAGCAGCGAAGAAAAGCGCCGCTTCCTGCAGGGGCAGCAGCGCCGCCAGATCCGCCAGGAACTGGAAAAGCGCTACCAGGACCTGAAAACCGACGCTATCTAAAAAGCCAGCAACTGCGCTTCGAAGCGCACACGCGGGTGGGCGATGCGATCCTGGGCCCGTACCAGCTGCAGCTCGTAGCTGGCACAGGCCTGGGTTTCCAACAGCACTTCATGCACCGCGGCGGCAGTGAACTCGAATGCCTGCACCCAGCTGTCGCCCAGCAATACCCTGGCCAGGAACAGCCCGGAAGTCAGGTCGCCGACCCCCACTGGCTGACGCGGAAACGCCAGCAGCGGGCGCCGCAGGTGCCAGCAGTGCTGGGCCGTCACCAGCAGCATTTCGAACTGGTCCTCGCACCGCCCGGGGTAGGCCAGGTGCTTGACCACGACCACCTGCGGCCCGCGCTGCAGCAAGCTGCGCGCCATGTGCACGCAATCCTCCAGCGACTGCGCGCGGCGCCCACAGAAGCTGTCCAGCTCCAGCTGGTTGGGGCACAGGATGTCGGCCTTGGCCACCGCTTCGTCGAGCAGGAACTGGCTGACCTCTGGCGGTACGATGCAACCCTTCTCGGCGTGCCCCATGACCGGGTCACAGAGGTACAACGCCTTGGGGTTCACCGCTTTGATCCGCTGTACCCCGGCCAGAATCGCCCGCCCTTGTTCGGCACTGCCCAGGTAACCGGAAAGCACCGCATCGCAGTGCCCCAGTTCACCGATGTTGGAAATACCTTCGACCAACGCAGGAATTTGCGCTGGAGCAAGCACATCGCCCGCCCACTGGCCATACTGTGTGTGGTTGGAGAACTGCACGGTATTGAGCGGCCACACGTTGACCCCGATCCGCTGCATGGGGAACACCGCGGCGCTGTTGCCGGCGTGGCCGAACACCACATGGGACTGAATGGCGAGCAGGTGCGGAGTACGTTTCATGCGGGTGTTTTCCAAAGCTGTTTCAAAGAATGGTGCGCGACGCAGTATGAACTCGATTGTCACCTGTACGACAGGCCAGGGACGCAGTTAAGCTGGATCTACCTGTTTGGAGCATAAGCAAATGTTGACCCTGGAGAACCTCTTCGTCCTGATGCTGGTAGCCACGGCAGGCGCCTGGTTGTGGCACAACCATGGGTTGCGCGAGAAAGCCCTGGAACGGGTCAAACAGCATTGCGCCAAACTGGACCTCGAGTTGCTTGACGACGCCGTGGCGCTCAAGCGCATCGGCTTTGTGCGCGATGCCAATGGCCGCAAGCGCCTGGCCCGCATCTATGCCTTCGAGTTCACCGTCACTGGCGAGCAGCGCCACCCCGGTAGCGTGACACAGTTCGGTGCGCACAGCGTGCAGATAGAACTGGCACCCTACCCGTTCGAGATCAAGACCCCGCCGCGCACCGACAACGTTATCGAGATGCAGCAATGGCGCCAGGAACACAACCGCTGGCGTAACTGATCAGCTGATGCAGCATTCACGCAAAGCGGCCTGCAGCGCCGCTTGCGATTGCGCCTGATCGAAAATCAGCTCGATGCGGCTGTCCCGGCGCCACTCGCTGGGCTGCCAGGCGGGCAAGCCCCCATCCAGCCCGTTGAAAGCCTGCCACCCCTCGGGGCTGTGGATAACCCCCTTGGCGCGCCGCCAGGGCAAATTCTGCAAGAACGTGCTTAGCCGCTGTGGATAAAACTGCTGGCTGGGGTGCCAGCGCCAGCCGATACTCCAACCACCCTCACCTTGCTGGGCCAGGCAGACCGGCTGGGTGGGGTCGGCCCAGACCGCACCTGTGGTTATTTCCAGATTGTCGACAATCCTGACGGTGGAAAGCGGGCTGTCAACAATCTGTGAAGGTGCCTGGGGTAGGCCACGAAACGCTACTTCACCCTGCACCGCCCACAGCACTCTCCTGTCGCTAAATTTATTACTTATCAACAATTTAGCTGATTCATCCACAGCCTCTGATTTATTCAGAATCACACATTCGCAGGCGCTTAACGCCTGCTGTTGCGCATCGGAAAGCCGCTGGTTGCGAACCATCGCTTGAGCATCCAAAACCATGACAAGTGGCTGAATTGTCAGCACTCCAGCCCATGGCGCTGCCTGCAGCTGTGCCTGCAATTGCAACGGGTGACCCAAACCTGAAGGCTCGATGAACAAACGGTCAGGGCGTGATTTGCGCAATAGACGCCCTAGCCCGACCTGAAACGGCATACCGTTCACGCAGCACAGACAACCACCGGCCACTTCACCAATGGCAACACCGTCTTCATCCCGGCTGAGCAACGCCGCATCCAGGCCAACCAGGCCGAATTCATTGATCAGCACCGCCCAGCGCTCATTGGGCGGCCGCTGCGCCAGCAAATGGCGGATCAGGGTGGTTTTGCCGGCGCCGAGCGGGCCGGCAATCACGTGGGTAGCTATGTTCTGCAGCATGGCCTGGTTCAAACAGTGGCAAAGCCTAACTATGCGCCGTCAGGCCAACCAGTCAAGGCTCAGCAGCAGACGCCCCTGCTGGCCCGAAGGCGAGCGGTGAACCAGACCTGCGCCTTCGTTGCCTTGCCATTTCTCGCCCTTGAGCAACGCCACATCACCGGCTTGCAGGGTTTGAATTTTATCCACAGGGGGCTGTGCTGTGTGTAACTCCCGCCGGGGGCTGATTGCCTCAGGCAACCATTCACTGCCCGGCCCCACGTAGGTTGTGAGCAAGCGCAATGGCACGTTATCCACATGGAAGCGCGGACACATGGGGCCATCCAGCACGCGCAGGCGTAAACCCACACGGCGCGCACCCACCAGGCAGGTGTAGGCCGCGACCAGCCAGGTCACATCGGCTACAAATGACTCATAGCCATGCAGGTCAGCGGCTTCGCGCAGCAGGTCCGGCAGGACCGGCGCGTGCTGCTCGTGCACCTCGATTACCCGTTGGTCGGTCAAAGGCTGGCCAAGGCTGAGTACCAGTTCGGCAAAGTCCTGCAACTGCGCCGGCAGCCGCCGCCGCCACACGGCCAGGTTGACACCATCCTGCAGGACCTCAGCCAATATTTGCGGCGTTTCGCCAAACACCTGAAAGATATCCACAGGCCTGAATGCCAGGCTCATGCTGCGGACTCCGCATGCCACGGTCCGAACGGATCGGGCAGCCGCAACCAGCCCATATGCCCAAGCTGCATTTCCTGGTCGGTCAACAAGCACGCGTCAAGGGCTGTGGATAACTTGGCAAAGTCGATGTTCTGCCCAATGAACACCAATTCCTGGCGGCAATCGCCGGTTTCAGCGGTCCAGTGTTTAAGGATTGCACTGGTGTTATCCACATCCTCAGGCCACTGGTCGCGCGGTACGAAGCGCCACCAGCGCCCCGCCAGCCCATGGCGCATCATCCCGCCCGCTTGCGACCAGCTACCGGCTTCCTGGTACTTGCTGGCCAACCAGAAGAACCCTTTGGAACGGAGCAAGCGGCCGTTGGTCCAGTGCGTGTGGATAAAGTCGTAGAACCGTTGTGGATGCAGCGGGCGCCGCGCTTGCCAGGTCATGGCTGCAATCCCGTACTCTTCGGTTTCCGGTACGTGCTCGCCGCGTAGCTCCTGCAACCAGCCTGGCGCCTGAGCCGCCTGGTCGAAGTCGAACAGGCCCGTATCGAGAATGCGCTCCAGTGGCACCTGGCCCATGACCATCGGCACGATCTCTGCCCGCGCATTGAGGCTGCGCAAAATGGCCACGAGCTCTTCGCGCTCATGCTGGCTGATCAGGTCGATCTTGCTCAGCAGCAGTACATCGGCGAATTCCACCTGTTCGATCAGCAGGTCACTGATCGAGCGCTCATCGTCCTCGCCCAGTGTTTCGCCACGGCTGGCCAGGCTGTCTGCAGCCTGGTAATCGCGCAGGAAGTTCAGGCCATCGACCACCGTGACCATGGTGTCCAGCCGTGCCATGTCGGACAAGCTGCGGCCTTGTTCGTCGCGGAAGGTGAAAGTCTCTGCCACCGGCAGTGGCTCCGAAATACCCGTGGACTCGATCAGCAGATAGTCGAAGCGCCCTTCTGCGGCTAACCGCGCTACCTCTTCCAGCAGGTCCTCACGCAGGGTGCAGCAGATGCAGCCGTTGCTCATCTCGACGAGCTTTTCTTCTGCTCGGTTGAGGCTGACGTTGCGCTGCACCTCGCTGGCATCGATGTTGATTTCGCTCATGTCGTTGACGATGACGGCAACCCGCAGGTTGTCACGGTTACGCAATACATGGTTGAGCAACGTGCTTTTGCCGGCACCCAGAAAGCCGGACAGCACAGTAACGGGAAGACGATTGGACATGGCGAAACCCCTTCAGGCGAGCGCATTCGAAACGATGCATTGCACAATGTTATAAAGTAACAATACAATTTCGCCAAGTCGTTCTCGACGGACGAATGCTCACCAGGGACAAAACATGAAACTGTCACGCGCCATGGCATTGGTGTTGTTCGCCATGCCCACCTCACTGGTTGCCATGCCGCAGAGCACTGCACTGGCGTTGTGTACCCGCAGCGCCACGCTGCTCTCCTGCCAGGACGGCAAAGGGAGTTACTACAGCGTACGCACGCACGGCACTGAGCTTTACCTGCGCGGTTTCGACTCGGTCACGCGGCGGCTATGGGCTCAAACCAACAGCCGTTACGGTTCGTTGACCTTCTTCACCGGCCTGGCCAGTGACGGCGAAGCCTGGGTGGGTTACAGCCGCCGCGTAGGCTGGACCACGTTGAACCGGGTGTCCAGTTCCAGCGGGCAACGTTTCAATTTGCATTGCAGCATGATCGGCGGCTGCCGCTGACACCTTTTTCTGTGGAAACCCCAATGAACCAGCACACGCTCCCCGATATCGCCTCACAGACTCATGCGTTCGCCTTGCCACTGAACTGGGTGGGCATGTGTGGCATAGCCCTGCCCGTGCAGTTCGAAGGGCGCCCCGCTGCTGCCACCGTCGACGCAGGCGTCAGTTTGATAGACGGCCATTCACGTGGCATCCACATGTCGCGGCTCTACCTTGCATTGGAGGCCCTGGAGAACCAGCCCCTTACGCCATTGGCAATTCGGCAGCTTTTGGCAGATTTTTTGACCAGCCACGAAGGGCTGTCTTCCGCTGCTTATCTGCGCCTGGGCTTTGATCACCTGCTTAAAAGACCAGCCTTGATCAGCCCATTGGCAGGCTGGAAGAGCTATCCCGTGACCATCGATGCACGCATCGAGAATGAAATGTTCCACGTGGAACTATCCGTGTGCGTGCCCTATTCGTCCACCTGTCCATGCTCGGCGGCACTTGCCAGGCAACTGATACAACAGCAGTTCCAACAGCACTTCCCCGGATCGCAGGTCGACACCGCGGCGGTAATGAACTGGCTGGGCACTGCCGAAGGCATCGTCGCTACCCCACATAGCCAACGCAGTAGCGCGAAAATTCAGGTGCGGCTGCGCAGCAGCCAGCGTGAGCTGCCGATTACCGAGCTGATTGATTGCATCGAAATGAGCTTGGGCACAGCGGTACAGACTGCGGTCAAGCGTGCAGACGAACAGGCCTTCGCTTTAGCCAACGGGCAAAACCTGATGTTCTGTGAAGATGCTGCCCGGCGCCTGCACCAGGCGCTGCGACAATTGGAGTGGAGTGCTGCTTTCAGGCTGCGGGTGGAACATGCAGAAAGCCTGCATGCCCACGACGCTGTTGCCACCAGCCAGTGGCAGTGGGACCTCAACTGCGCGGTTTGACCGTACCGCAATCACTGCCCAGCCACACCGCACGGGTGTTCATACTGCCTTGCTGCTGAACACCCGACGCGTTGAAGGTGCCGCTGACCTGGGTGGTGAACTCCCGATCACTGAGGAACGTCGCCTGGCCACTGCCCTGTGCCTTCGGGCAGCTGAACTCGAACTTCCACACGTTGCCGGTACGGTCAGTGATTTTCTGCGTGCAACCGGATTTGGGATCCTGCAGCGGGATGTCGTTGGTCGCCACCTGTTCGGCGGTCAGGCAGGAACGCACGCCATTACCAGCCACCGTCACCCCTTGTTTGGCCAGTACGCCTTCCATCATCGCGCGCTGCTCCGGCGGCAGGTTCTTGAGCTGCCCCAGCATGAACCCCATGTCAGGTAACGGCTTGCCATCGACCTGCATGTTGCTGGTGGTCAGCTCCCACAAACCGGGTTGCAGCATCTGGGCATGCACCAGCGGGCTGCTCATGCCGAGGACCAGGGCCAACAGTGGCAGACGAATCTTCATGGGTGAACACTCCTGAAAAAAGCCGGCCAAGCGGGCCGGGCTGAGCCTTAGACGCCAAAACCATCCGCAGGTTGCAAGGTGCACCGGGAACGTGTTCTGTTAGCCAACAGTACTCGGTGAGCAGGATGCATATGGATTACCACAGCCCCTATTTCTTTGGTTATGTAATTGGCCTGATTCATCTACTGGGTATCGTAGCCGCACTGCACGCGTTGTTCACGGTGCGCACGGCCCAAGGCGCGATTGCCTGGGCGATGCCGTTGTTCTTCATTCCTTATTTCACCCTTATACCGTACCTGGTGTTCGGCGCCCGCTCGTTCAATGCGTATATCAAGGCGCGGCGCCAAGCCAACCAGGAAATGCACGTTGCAATGGCCAACCTCAACTGGCGGCCATGGGTTGAAGAAGCCCTGACCGCCCGCGAGTCGGAAAGCTACGCCGCGCTACGCGCCATGCCCAAACTGGGGCGCATGCCTTGCCTGGCGAACAACCAGGT
>NZ_BCBD01000141.1:0-14201 GCF_001320345.1 Pseudomonas sp. NBRC 111127
TGCCATCTGGTTCTTCCTCGCCGTCGAAGGCGTGCCGCTGGCCGCCGAAGAAACCAAGAACCCCAAGCGTGACCTGCCACGCGGCCTGATCGGCGCCATGCTGGTGCTGCTGGCCTTTGCCCTGCTGATCCTGGTGGTCGGCCCTGGCGGCGCGGGTTCCGAGGCGCTGAAAGCTTCCGGCAACCCCCTGGTCGAAGCATTGGCCAAAGCCTACGGCGGCGCTACCTGGATGGGCAGCTTCGTCAACCTGGTCGGCCTGGCCGGCCTGATCGCCAGCTTCTTCTCGATCATCTACGCCTATTCCCGGCAGATTTTCGCCCTTTCCCGCGCCGGCTACTTGCCGCGCAAGCTGTCGGAAACCAACAAGAGCAAGGCGCCGGTCATGGCCCTGGTCATTCCTGGCATCATCGGTTTTGCGCTGTCGCTGACTGGCCAAGGCGACCTGCTGATCCTGGTGGCGGTGTTCGGCGCTACGCTGTCGTACGTGCTGATGATGGCCGCGCATATCACCCTGCGCATCCGCCGGCCGAAGATGGAGCGCCCGTACCGTACCCCTGGCGGCATCTTCACCTCAGGCCTGGCCCTGGTGCTGGCGTGCATCGCCGTGGTCGCCGGTTTCCTGGTGGACCCGCGCGTGGTGATTGGCGCCGCAGTGATCTATGCGGTATTAATTGCCTACTTTGCTTTCTACAGCCGCCACCACCTGGTAGCGGGCACCCCGGAAGAGGAATTCGCCGCGATCCAGCAGGCCGAAGAGGCTCTGCACTGACCGGCGCCACCCGCCGCGGGGCAACCCGCGGCTCTGGAGATTCTGTATGGCAAGTTTCGTACACACGGTCGGCCACCTGGTCTACCGCTTCGACAGCCTCAAGGATGTCATGGCCAAAGCCAGCCCGGCGCGCTCCGGGGACTGCCTGGCAGGCGTTGCGGCAAGCAACGACGGCGAGCGCGTAGCCGCGCAGATGGCCTTGGCCAATATCCCGCTGACGCATTTTCTCAACGAAGCCCTGATCCCCTACGAAGCCGACGAGGTCACCCGGCTGATCATCGACAGCCACGATGCCCAGGCATTTGCGCCGGTCAGCCACCTCACCGTCGGCGGCCTGCGTGACTGGTTGCTGAGTGAAGAGGCCAACGAGGACAGCCTGCGCGCCCTGGCGCCGGGGCTGACCCCGGAAATGGCGGCGGCGGTATCGAAGATCATGCGCGTGCAGGACCTGGTGCTGGTGGCGCAAAAAATACGTGTGGTCACCCGTTTTCGCGGCACCATGGGCCTGCGCGGGCGCCTGTCGACCCGCCTGCAGCCCAACCACCCGACCGACGAGCCGGCCGGCATTGCCGCCAGCATTCTCGACGGCCTGTTGTACGGCAACGGCGATGCCATGATCGGCATCAACCCGGCAACCGACAGCATTGCCTCGATCTGCGCCCTGCTGGAAATGCTCGATGCCATCATCCAGCGCTACGACATACCCACCCAGTCCTGCGTGCTGACCCACGTCACCACCTCCATCGAAGCGATCAACCGCGGCGTGCCGCTGGACCTGGTGTTCCAGTCCATCGCCGGTACCGAAGCGGCCAATGCGGGCTTCGGCATCAACCTGAACGTGCTGCAGGAGGGTTACGAAGCCGGCCTTTCGCTCAAGCGCGGCACCCTGGGGCAGAACCTGATGTACTTCGAAACCGGCCAGGGCAGTGCGCTGTCGGCCAATGCCCACCACGGGGTCGACCAGCAAACCTGCGAAACCCGCGCCTATGCCGTGGCCCGCCACTTCAAGCCGTTCCTGGTCAACACCGTGGTCGGTTTCATTGGCCCGGAGTACCTGTACAACGGCAAGCAGATCATCCGCGCCGGCCTCGAAGACCACTTCTGCGGCAAGTTGCTGGGCGTGCCGATGGGCTGCGACATCTGCTACACCAACCACGCCGAGGCCGACCAGGACGACATGGACACCCTGCTGACCCTGCTGGGTGTGGCCGGGATCAACTTCATCATGGGTATCCCCGGTTCCGACGACATCATGCTCAACTACCAGACCACCTCGTTCCACGACGCGCTCTACGCGCGCCAGACCCTGGGCCTGAAGCCCGGGCCGGAATTCGAGGCATGGCTGGCCCGCACCGGCATCTTCACCCAGGCCGATGGCCGGGTGCGCTTCGGTGACAACCTGCCGCCGGCGTTCCGCCAGGCCTTGGCACAGCTTGCATAGGGATCACCATGGACCATCGCACCCCTACCCCTGAAAACCCTTGGCTGGCCCTGCGCACGCTGACCCCGGCGCGTATCGCCCTGGGCCGCAGCGGTACCAGCCTGCCGACCGGGGCCCAACTGGACTTCCAGTTCGCCCATGCCCAGGCCCGTGATGCCGTGCACCTGGCGTTCGACCACGCTGGCCTGGCTACCCAGTTGGCTGAACGCGGCCGGGAAAGCCTGGTGCTGCACAGCGCCGCCAGCGACCGCCACGAATATCTGCAACGGCCCGACCTGGGCCGGCGCCTGGACGAAGCATCGGTCGCCACCCTGCGCCAGCACGCCCAGGCCAACCCAGGTGGGGTCGACCTGGCCATCGTGGTTGCCGATGGCCTGTCGGCGCTTGCCGTGCACCGGCATACCCTGCCGTTGCTAAGCCGGTTCGAGGAACAGGCCGCCGCCGACGGCTGGACCAGCGCACCGGTGGTGCTGGTGCAGCAGGGCCGCGTGGCAGTGGCCGATGAGGTGGGTGAACTGCTGGGCGCGCGCATGACAGTGATGCTGATCGGCGAGCGGCCCGGGCTCAGTTCGCCCGACAGCCTGGGGCTGTATTTCACCTATGCGCCAAAGGTCGGCCTGACCGATGCCTACCGCAACTGCATTTCCAACGTACGCCTGGAGGGCTTGAGTTATGGCATGGCCGCACACCGCCTGCTGTACCTGATGCGTGAAGCCTGCCGGCGCCAGCTGTCGGGGGTGAATCTGAAGGACGAAGCCGAGGTCCATAGCATCGACAGCGAACATGGCCCCGCGCAGCGAGGCAACTTCCTGCTTGGCGAGGGCTGAACACCCTGTCATGCAAAGCGGATTGCGCCGCGGGCCGGGCTTGGGGCAGCATGCCCTCGAAGCTGCTGGCAATCCGCTGTTTTCCCTAATGGACTCTGAGGGCCGCACATGCGCATCATCAAGGCAAAACTGGAACACCTCGACCTGTTGACGCCTATGTTCGTCAAATACCGTGAATTCTATGGGCAACTGCCCTATCCCGACAGCTCGCGCAGCTTCCTGGAAAAACGCCTGCAGCGGGACGAATCGGTGATCTACCTGGCGCTCCCCGATGATGACGACAACAAGCTGCTGGGCTTCTGCCAGCTGTACCCGAGCTACTCGTCGCTGTCGCTGAAGCGGGTATGGATTCTCAACGATATCTACGTGGCCGAAGACTCCCGGCGCATGCTGGTAGCCGACCACCTGATGCGCGAAGCGAAGAAAATGGCCAAGGAAACCAACGCCGTGCGCATGCGGGTGTCCACAAGCAGCAACAATGAGACGGCGCACAAGACCTACGAGTCCATCGGTTTTCGTGAAGATACCGAGTTCAAGAGCTACATCCTGTCCATCAACCAGGATTGACCTGCGTCCGCCCCTGCGCGGGCAAGCCCGCCCAGGGGCGGATACGGCACTACCGCGTGCAGTAACCCCCCGCTACAAACTCCCCGGGCATGATCGTCACTTAGCCGTATAATGGCCCACCTGTCATGTGTGAAAATTTACCCATCCGCCGGTAAACCGAGCCTACGCCCAAGAACACAGGTGCTGTACATGGATTTCAACCCGCTCGACCTTATCCTGCATCTCGATGCCTACCTCGATTTGCTGGTCACCAATTACGGCCCCTGGATCTACGCCATCCTGTTTACCGTGATTTTCTGTGAAACCGGGCTGGTGGTGATGCCCTTCCTGCCGGGCGATTCGTTGCTGTTCATCGCCGGCGCCGTAGCCGCAGGCGGCGGCATGGACCCGGTCTTGCTGGCCGGCCTGCTGATGGCTGCTGCAATCATGGGCGACAGCACCAACTACGTGATCGGGCGCACGGCAGGCGAACGTTTGTTCAACAACCCCAATTCGAAGATCTTCCGTCGCGATTACCTGCAGCGGACCCACGACTTCTACGAGCGCCACGGCGGCAAGACCGTGACCATGGCGCGCTTCCTGCCCATTCTGCGCACCTTCGCCCCATTCGTGGCCGGTATTGCCCACATGCATTACCCGCGCTTCCTGGGCTTCAGCGTGGCCGGGTCGTTGCTGTGGGTAGGTGGCCTGGTCACCTTGGGCTACTTCTTCGGTAACGTGCCGTTCATCAAGCAACACCTGTCGCTGATGGTGGTGGGCATCATCATCCTCTCGTTGGTACCGATGATCCTCGGCCTGCTGCGTACCCGCCTGGGCCGCGCGGCCAAGGCGCACTGACCGGCCAGTATGTGGTCGTTCCGCGCCTGGCGGCGCAAGCGGGCCTTGGCACGCTACCCGATCACGTCACAGCAATGGCAGGCCGTACGCGAATGCCTGCCGATGCTGGACGGCATCACCGACGAAGAAGACCACTGGCTGCGCGAAGCCTGCATCCTGTTCCTGCTCGACAAGCACCTCACGTGCCTGCCGGGCGTTGAACTGGGCGACCAGCAGCGGCTGCTGCTCGCCGCCCAGGCGCAACTGCCACTGCTGCACCTGGGCGAACTGAACTGGTACCAGGGCTTTCACGAAATCGTGCTCTACCCCGACGACTTCAAGAGCCCGCAGCGCCACCGCGATGCCAGTGGCGTGGAGCACGTGTGGGACGGCGAGCACAGTGGCGAGGCCTGGCAGCAGGGCCCGATCATCCTGGCCTGGAACGGCGTACTGGCCAGTGGCGGCTGGGAGGCCTACAACCTGGTCATCCACGAACTGGCGCACAAGCTCGACATGCTCAATGGCGATGCCAACGGCCTGCCGCCGCTGCACAGCGGCATGCCCGTGGCCGAGTGGGCCACCGCCATGCAACAGGCCTACGACGACCTTAACCGCCAGCTCGATGCCAACCCCGACGCCGAAACCGCCATCGACCCCTATGCGGCAGAGAACCCTGCCGAGTTTTTTGCCGTCACCAGCGAATACTTCTTTAGTGCCCCCGACCTGCTCCATCAGGCCTATCCATTGGTCTATCAGCAGTTGGCGCTGTTCTACCGGCAAGACCCGCTGGCGCGCCTGCGCCGGCTTCAGGCCGAGCACCCCGACTACCGCGAAAGCCACGCCTGACGCGGCCGCACATCAGGCCAGGCGTGGCATGCCCCGGCAGAATGTGCCTATAATCGCCGCCACTTTTTTGGTCAAACACGGGGGCACTGCCCAATGAGCTACAGCAAGATTCCGGCGGGCAAAGACCTGCCGAACGACATCTACGTCGCCATCGAGATCCCGGCCAACCACGCGCCGATCAAATACGAGATCGACAAGGACAGCGACACGCTGTTCGTCGACCGCTTCATGGCTACCCCGATGTTCTACCCAGCCAACTACGGCTTCATCCCGAACACCCTGGCGGACGACGGTGATCCGCTCGACGTGCTGGTCGTTACCCCGTACCCGGTCGCCCCAGGCTCGGTTATCCGCGCCCGCCCGGTTGGCGTACTGAACATGACCGACGACGGCGGCGGCGACGCCAAGGTCATCGCGGTTCCTCACGACAAGCTGTCGCAGCTGTACGTCGACGTGAAGGAATACACCGACCTGCCAGCCCTGCTGATTCAGCAGATCGAGCACTTCTTTGCCAACTACAAAGACCTCGAGAAGGGCAAGTGGGTCAAGATCGAAGGCTGGGAAGGCGCTGACGCTGCCCGTGCCGCGATCACCAAATCGGTAGCTGCCTACAAGGGCTGATACCGGTTGCAGGAAGAACCCCGCCATGGCGGGGTTTTTTTATGGCCAATCGCTGTGCTCGGCGAATACTCCTACACAGCCCTACAGCTGTGCCCTACAACCAGCCACTTTTCATACAAGCCCCGTCAACATCAAGTTGATATCCTTGCTGGCACCGCGCCGCTACACTCGCTGGCATGAAGACCTCCGGTGACCGCCTCAGGGCCCTGCTTCACGAATGCGGCCTTACCCCTTCCGATTTCGCTGCCCAACGCGGCGTCACACCGCAGCACGTCAACAATTGGGTCAAGCGCGGCGTACCCCTGGCACGGCTGGACGAAATGGCCGACCTGTTCTGTGTGCATCGCCGCTGGCTGCACACGGGCGAAGGGCCCAAGCACCCGAGCCCGATCCTGCGCAACGCCCGGCCGCGAAAGTTGCACACGCCCCCGCCGTCCCCGCTGCTGGTGGACCATGGCCGGCTGGTCAAGGTGCCGTACTACGAACTGCATGACGGCCTGCTCAGCCCAGTCGCCAGCAAACACCTGCGCCTGCCGGCAAAAGCGCTGCAGGGGTTGGGGGTTCGGGCCGACGATGCAATCAGCGTGACGATGCCCGACAGCAACATGCTGCCGCTGATCCCGCAGGAGGCGGTGCTGGTGATCGACGTGAGCATGACCCAGGTGTTCGAGGGCGAAACCTACGCCTTGCTGCACAACGGCGCGCTGAGGGTGAATACACTCAGCCTCGGCCAACATGGCACGCTGTACCTGCACAGCCATGACCGGCGCAACTATGCGGTTGAGCGCTATACCCCGGCGCAGCGCCAGGCGCAGGGCCTGGAAGTGCTTGGCTGGGTGTTCCACTGGTCGTATTTTCGCCAGCAGCGGCCCGGTTGAAACACCCTGTGCCATTTTTTGCTGGGCATCCAGAGCGTGCCCTTGTATGCTACGCCGCACATTCAGCCCCGACCGGCGCAAGCCGCAGTCCAGAGGGCTCGGCGACATCTCACACGGGTGTCTGCCATCTCTTTCAGGCCCTTGTGGCCACACAGTTAAGGCGATTGCGGCTTACCATAAATTAGTCGGAAGCGTCCCCGAGAAGCCGGCCACAAGCCGGCTTTTTAATGCCCCCGCATACTTGCCTGCCCGCCCGGGCAGAGCGCTTTCAGCCAGAGCAACCCTCAGAAGTCATAGCGCGCGCCCACCATCATGCTGCGCGACGGCCCATAGAAGTTGAAGGTCGACGTCGAGCCCACGCGCGACAAGTAATCGCGGTCGAACAGGTTGTTGACGTTGAATGTGGCGGTCAGCTGCGAAGTGACCGGGTACGACAGCATCGCATCCACCGTGGCATACCCTGGCGCATCGATGCGCACGCCACCGTTCTCGGCGTAAAAGTTGCTCATCGCCGAAATACCGCCCCCGATTGCCAGGCCGTTCAACGGGCCTTGGCTGATGGTGTACTTGCTCCACAATGAGGCCTGGTTGCGCGGCATGATGAAGAACGTGGTCTCGGCATCGCCCTTGACGGTTTCGGTTTCCATCCAGGTGTAGCCGGCCAGCAGTTCCCAGTTCGGCGTCAGCTTGCCGCTTACTTCCACTTCCGCGCCCTTGACCCGGGTTTTACCGGCGGCTACCGAGTCGGTGGTCGCCACGCCGTCGGCGTCGTACAGGGTGGTAGCACGGTGCTTGTCGGTCAGGCGGAATACCGACAACCGCGTGTTCAGGTCGCCCCCGAAGTAGCTGCTTTTCAAGCCGAATTCATACTGCTCGCCTTCCCGCGGCTTCAACACCCGGCCGCTGCTGTCGGTGGCTGACTGCGGCTTGAACACCTGCGAATAACTGGCGTACAGCGCGTGGGTGTCGGTGAGGTCGTAGACCACGCCGCCGTATGGGGTGAAGTGGCCGTCGACGCGCTTGCTGTCGTTGGTGCTGGCGCCACTGCCGAGGGTGGTGGTGTAGAAGTCACCGCGGTACCAGCTGAAACGCCCACCGGCGATCAGCGCCAGGCGCTCGACGGGGCGGAAGGTAACCTTGGAGTACAGGCCATATTCCTCTTCCTGCATACCGGTTTCGGCGCTGTAGTTGGGCGACGGCTTGGCAAACTGCTTTGGCGAGTAGGTGTTGACGTTGATGGCGCCCAGGTTGGTCGTGCCATTGAGGTACTCGGTGTCGTAGTTCTTGTAGTCGCTGCCGACCACGAACTCGCTGACCTGGCCGAAGGTCTCGAACGGCTGGCTGTAGCTGGCGTCCAGCGAGTAGGTGTCCTGCGTGAAATCGCGGGCGCTGGCACGCTCGGAATTGCCACCGGTAGTGGCGTTGGTGGCGGTGAAGGCGTACAGGTACTGGGTGTCGCGGTGGGAGCCACGGGCGGCAATACGGCCGTAACCGCCGTTGTCGAAGCGGTGGGTCAGTTCGGCGACCAGGTCGGTGGTCTTGCCGTCGAAGTAGTTCCAGTCGGCCCCGAGGAAGCGTGAATGGCTGAAGTCGGGCACCTCACCCGACAAGGTGGCCGGGTAGCCATTATGCGGGGTGATGTTCTTCACTTCGTGCATCAGGCCGAACGACACGGCAGTAGCGTCGCTCAGGTCGATGTCCAGGGCGCCATAGTAGCTATTGCTGGTGTTGGCGTTGTAGTCGACCTCGCCATTGGTGTCATCACGCGAAGCGATGAAGCGCCCACGCACACGACCCGCATCGTCCAGCGGCCCGCTCAGGTCGAGTTCTTCGTGGTTGGTGTCCCATGTGCCATAGCTGCCTTCGAGGTGGCCCTGGAACTCGGCGGTGGGGCGCTTGCGCACCATGTTCACGATGCCGCCCAGCTCGCTGGTGCTGCTGAACAGCCCCGCCGGGCCGCGCATGATTTCGACCCGGTCGAACGCTGCCAGCGATGGCACAGTACCGAAGATGCTGGCCATGGGCGCCGGTAGCCCGTCGATATTGAACTCGCTGTACTCGTAGCCACGGGCATAGATGGATGAGCGGCCACTGTCGTTGGTCAGGGTCCGCAGGCCGGCGGTGTACTTGGCCAGGTCATCCAGGTGCACGAACTGGCGATCCTTGACGTAATCCTGGGTGTACACGGTGATCGACTGCGGGATGTCCTTGAGCGCCGCCGGGGTCTTGGTGCCCACGGTTGCAGCATCGACACTGTAGCCGCCGGTTTGCTGCGAAGGCAGCATGTCGTACAGGCGGTTGCCCTCGATGGTCAGTGCCGGCAGGTCGAGCGAGTTGCCACCACCGGCCGCCTGCGTCGCTACCGTTTCAGCCAGTGCCGACACCGAAAAGGGCGCCAGCAGCCCTACTACCAGCCAGCCCCGCACCCGTCGCGGGCCCCCCACACTGTTCAAACCGCTCATGACACACCCTCGCCCAATTGATAATAATTCGCAAACGACAGAAATTGCTTTTTGCGGAAGATACCGGAGCGAAAACCGGGGTGCAGCATGATTAACCTTCTTAACACATTGCGGCGTTGCCCTCGCCCCACGGTCAATGGGATGATGGCTAACTGATAGAAATTCTCATTCAAGGCTCAACGTGCCCACCTCACTGCTCCTTGCCGAAGACGACCCACGCCTGCGCCAGGACCTGGAACGCCATTTCTTCAACCGTGGGTTTCAGGTGCTGGCCTGCGCCAATGGCAGCCATGCCCTGAATGCCATACGGCAATCACGCTTCGACCTGGTTTTGCTGGACATCATGCTGCCGGGCATCGACGGCCTCAGCCTGCTGGACGAACTGCGCCACCAGCAAGCGGTGCCAGTGATGCTGATGTCGGCGCTGGGGGCCGAACAGGATCGCATCAGTGGCTTCACCCGGGGCGCGGACGATTACCTGCCCAAGCCGTTCAGCCTGGCCGAACTCGACGCCCGGGTCGATGCCCTGCTGCGGCGCGTGGCGCTCGACCGCGGGCCGGCGTTGCGGGCCGATGGGGGGGCAGTGATGCTGGACCATGAACGCCAGGACGCCCTTCACCAGGGCAGGCCTGCCGGGCTGACCGCATCCGAATTCCGCCTGCTGGCCACGCTGCGGGCTCACCCCGGCGAGGCGTTGAGCAAACCTTTCCTCTACCAGACCGTGCTGCACCGCGCCTACACGCGCCTGGACCGTGGCCTGGATGTGCATGTGTGCAACTTGCGCCGCAAGCTGGCCGACATCAGCGCCCAGCACCTGCAGATCCAGGCGGTCAGGGGCCAAGGGTACATCCTGATAGACACGGACCAGCCCTGATGCGGCGGCATCCCCTGCTGTGGAAACTGGCGCTGTTGCAGGTCGGTTTCTGTCTGCTGCTGACCTGGCTGATCTGGACCTGGGGGCTGTCGGTGGAACGCAGTACCTACTTCCTGTCGCCGGCTGACCAGCAATACCTGGCGCGCTACGCGCAACAGGCCGAACACGCCTGGAACCAAGGCGGCGCCACGGGCGCCGAAGCCTGGCGCAGGCAGCTGCAACGTACCGAAGGCACCTGGGCAGCCTTGATCGGCCCCCACCTGCAAAGCCTGGGTACCACGCCACTGAGCGCCGAGGAGGCCAGCCACCTTACCTTCATGCGCAAGCTGAACTGGCCCATGAGCCGGCGCCTGCAGGACGAACTGCCGTACGTCAGCATCGCGTTCCCGCAACACCCCGAAAACGGCCGGCTGGTGATGCAATTACCCGAACGCCTGCTACCCACTGGCCTTACGCCCTGGACCCACCTGATCACCCATGGGGTCGCCCCCACCCTGCTTGCCCTGTTGCTGGGCCTGGCCCTGTACCGCCATCTGGTAGTTCCCCTGAACCGCCTGCGGGACCGGGCCGACGCCTTGCGGGCCGACGACCTCGACAGCCCCGCGCTGCCGTTGCAGGAGCGCCGCGATGAGCTGGGTGAGCTGGCCCAAGCCTTCGAGCACATGGCGGTACGCCTGCGCCAGAGCCTGGAGCAACAGCGCCTGCTGCTGCGTACGCTGTCCCACGAGCTGCGCACGCCGTTGGCGCGGCTGCGCATCGCCCATGACAGCGACTTGCCGCCGCCGCAGTTGCGCGAGCGCCTGGACCGCGAAGTCGCCGACATGCAAAAGCTGCTGGAGGACACCCTGGACCTGGCCTGGCTGGACACCGAACAGCCCAGCCTGCCGACCGAGCCGGTGCTGATGGTGGCCGTCTGGGAAGCCTTGTGCCAGGACGTCTGTTTCGAAAGTGGCTGGGCGCCAAGCCGCCTGCCTTGTTCGCTGGGCACCGCGTGCCGGGTGCAGGCCAACCTCGACAGCCTGGCCCAGGCCCTGGAAAACCTGATCCGCAATGCCGTTCGCCACTCGCCCGCCGAAGGCCGGATCAGCCTGGATGGCTGGCGCGAGGGGGATTACTGGCACCTGCGCCTGAGTGACCAGGGGCCGGGGGTCGCGCACGCCGACCTGGAGCGCATCTTCCAGCCTTACCAGCGGCTGACCGAAAGTGGCGCTGGCTTTGGCCTGGGCCTGGCCATCGCCCGCCGCGCCATCGAACTGCAGGGTGGCCGCTTGTGGGCCAGCAATGGCCACCCAGGCCTGTGCCTGCACATGACCTTGCCGGCGGCCCGGGACTGTTTAGAAAGTTAATGCGCTTTACCCTCAATCAGGACTGATTATCATCTTGCTGTTCCCGCTTTGCGCGCCTGCAAAGCCCTGAAGAGATGCCTGATGAGCAAGTTGACCCTGGCCGTGACGATGGCACTGTGCCTGGCACAGCCGCTTGCTGCTCATGTTGCCCTTGCGCAGCCCGACCATGAGCAGAAGATGGACACCTCACTGCTGCAGCGCCATGACCTGGCCTACCGCTTCACTCAGCTCGACCTGGACTCGGCCGACGGCCAGCGGCATTACCGGCTGTGGGTCGGCAAACCGAACCAGCCGGCGCCAGCGGCGGGCTACCCGGTGCTGTGGATGCTCGATGGCAATGCCGCGCTGGGCGCACTGGGCGCACTGGATGGCCAGCAGCTGGGCCGGCTTGCCGCAGGGCAGGCGCCATTGCTGGTGGCGGTGGGGTACCAGACCGAGCAGCGTATCGACCGTGCCGGGCGCACCCGGGATTACACCCCGGCGGTGCCTGGCCAGGCTGAACAGCTTGACCCACTGACCGGAGCGCCCAGTGGCGGTGCCGACGTTTTCCTGGACCTGCTGACCGGGCGCATGCGGGCGATGGTGGCAAATGTGGCACCGATCGACCTGCAACGGCAGACATTGTGGGGGCATTCCTATGGCGGGCTGGCCGTTTTGCATGCGCTTTTCACCCGGCCTTGGTCATTCAGCGACTATGCGGCTGCCAGCCCTTCGCTATGGTGGCACAACGGCGCGATCGTGGGTGAGGCACAGGGGCTCGAGCAGCGCCTGGGAAGCAGCCGGCCGCGGCTGTTGCTGATGCGTGGCAGTGAAGAGCCGGCGAACCCGCGCACGCAGGTGCAAGGCGATGTCGAGCAGCCGGCGCGTGAGCTGGTGGCAAGCCTGGCCAGGGTGCCAGGCTTGCAGGTTCGTTTCGAGCGGTTTGCCGGGTTGGGGCATGGGCCTATGTTGCCGGCTTCGCTGAAGCAGGTGATTGAAGGGATGTCGCGGTAAGCCTGTCAGCACCTTCCACAACGCCCGCCCCACGCTACCGCCAAAGGTCGTAGAACCGCGGCTTGCCAGCGGGGTGGCCACGTGCGGTATGCTGTGGCGGTCTTCAGGGCGGGGTGAAAGTCCCCACCGGCGGTAAATCGAAAGATGAGCCCGCGAGCGCCCCGGCCATGCCGGGGGTCAGCAGATCTGGTGCAACTCCAGAGCCGACGGTCATAGTCCGGATGAAAGAAGGCGTCAGGCAGGGGCCATCCGGGCGCCCCTGCGCACGCATTTTGTTCGCCCCGAGACGTTCATCGATCATTCACGAGGAGCGTTTCATGTCCACCCAGCACCACGCGCACTACCCCAATGTTTCCGCCGCCATCGCCGCCTTCAAGGCTGGGCGCCCTGTCCTGTTGCTGGACGATGACGACCGCGAAGACGAGGCGGACATCATTGCCGCCGCCGAAAACATTACGCTGCAAACCATGGCCATGATGATTCGCGATTGCAGCGGTATCGTCTGCCTGTGCCTGGACGAAGCCACCGTCGATGCGTTGCAACTGGCGCCCATGGTGCAGAACAACCAGGCCCGCCATGGCACCGGCTTCACCGTCACCATCGAGGCGGCCGAAGGGATCACCACCGGGGTTTCTGCCCAGGACCGCCTCACCACCATTGCTGCGGCACTGCGTTCCAGCGCCGAACAGCGTCATATCGTCAGCCCGGGGCATGTGTTCCCGCTGCGTGCGCGCAATGGCGGCGTGCTGACCCGCCGCGGGCATACCGAAGGTTCGGTGGACCTGGCCCGCCTTGCCGGCCTGCGCCCGGCGGCGGTGCTGTGCGAACTGATGAACCCGGACGGGACCATGGCCCGTGGCGAACAGGTGGCGGTGTACGCGCGGCAGTACAATCTGCCGGTGCTGACCATTGAAGAGCTGGCGCGGTACCGGGAGGCGATGGTGGCGCTGGAAGCCGAGCCGGCCTGACAGGCCCAATTCGCGGGCACGCCCGCTCCCACAGGTATTGCGCAGCGCTTGAAGGCTGTGATGGACCTGTGGGAGCGGGCGTGCCCGCGAAAGGGCCTGTGAAACCAACCTCACGGCCCCGGAAGTTTGCTCCCCCCGCCCTGCTCTGCTAGTGTCGCGCCGTTCTGAATGCCTCCGAGACAGTCGCCATGGCCCGCAAAAAATCCTCCCTTGATTTCGAGCAATCCCTCGCAGACCTGCAAACACTGGTCGAGCGCCTGGAGAACGGCGAGTTGTCGCTGGAAGAGTCGCTGGCCGCTTTCGAGCAAGGCATCGCGCTGACCCGAGAATGCCAAGGTGCCCTGGCACAGGCCGAGCAGAAGGTGCAAATTCTGCTGGAGCGTGACGGCGAGCTGGCTGCCCAGCCCTTCGACGCGGAGCCCGAAGCATGATCGGCAGCTACCAGGCCAGTTGCCAGAGGCGGGTGGATGCAGCCCTGGAACCGCTGTTCGTCGCCCCGACCAAAGAACTCGAACGCCTCTATGCCGCCATGCGCTACAGCGTGATGAACGGCGGCAAACGCGTGCGGCCACTGCTGGCCTACGCCGCGTGCGAAGCCCTGGGTGCCCCGGCCGAACAGGCCAACGGCGCGGCCTGTGCGGTGGAGCTGATCCATGCCTACTCGCTGGTGCATGACGACCTGCCTGCCATGGATGACGACGACCTGCGCCGGGGCCAGCCCACCACGCACAAGGCCTTCGACGAAGCCTGCGCCATCCTGGCCGGTGACGGGTTGCAGAGCCTGGCGTTCAGC
>NZ_BCBD01000142.1:0-14190 GCF_001320345.1 Pseudomonas sp. NBRC 111127
GCAAGTGGGAGCGGGAGCGGTGGGTGTGCCAGCGCCTGTTGCAGGGGCTGAACATTCCCTACCGCAGCGAAGATTTCACCCCGGCCGGGCAAGAGCCGCCCGACGTGCTGTTCCGCGACGCCGCCTTCGAGGTGTTTTTCGTGCTCGACGAGGGCCGCCGGCTGAATGATGAATGGCGCGAAGAGCTGCAGCGCCGGCGCAGTGCATTTTCCCTGGCGCAACTGGTGCGCCGCGAAGCCCGCCCACGGCGCATCAGTGCCACCGAACTGCTCGGGCGGCTGGCGCCCACCTTGCGCAAGAAGGCGCGCAACTATCGCGAGCGCGGGCTGGAGCTGAACGAGCTGGACATCATTGCGTTTTCCAGCCTCAAACGCGAGGTGCTGGACCTGAACACCCACTTCCCGCCGCCCACCGAATACCTGCGCCAGGGCTGGCGCTCGCTGTCGCTGGTCGGTCCAACCTTTGCCCGCGTGCTGTTCGCCCACCCCGATGCGCCAGATTTCCTGCGCAGCAACCTGGGGCGCAGCATCGTCTTCGACGTTGGCATCAGTCTTTGATCCCGTGCAGCGAGTGTTTGCGATGGCGTACACTCGGCGCCAGGGATAGAAAGCATTATCATTTGTTTCAAGCGCTTGCACGAACGCTGTAGCGTTTGTGCAGTCTCTTACGTCTACCTGACGAGGCCCTACCATGACCAGCCGCCTGAACCCGGAAGATCAGCGTCGTGTCGATGAGTATCTGCGAGCCCCTCAGCACCAAGTCGAGCGCCGGCCCTTCCGGCCATGGCTGCTCCTTGTGCTGGTGGTGGCAGTGACCATCGGGTTGGGCCTTGTCAGCCGCCTGCTGAGTGGACTGGTGCTATGAGCTGCCTTGCGCTCGCCCTCCCCTCGTGCAGTTTGCGGCCGCCCCCACAGGGCAAGCATTCCGTAAACCTTATGAGATATCCCCATGACTCATCGCATCGTGATTGTCGGCGGCGGCGCCGGCGGCCTGGAACTGGCGACCCGCCTGGGTAAAAGCCTGGGCAAGCGCAAGCAGGCCGACGTCACCCTGGTCGACACTAACCTCACGCACATCTGGAAGCCACTGCTGCACGAAGTGGCCGCCGGCTCGCTGAACTCCTCGGAAGACGAACTGAACTACGTGGCCCAGGCCAAGTGGAACCACTTCAACTTCCAGCTGGGGCGCATGAGCGGCCTGGACCGTGAAGGCAAGCAGATCCAACTGGCCGCCACCCTGGACGAAGAGGGGCGCGAGCTGTTGCCTGCACGTACCCTGGGCTACGACACCCTGGTCATTGCCGTGGGCTCCAATACCAACGACTTCGGCACACTGGGCGCGGCGCAGCACTGCCTGTTCCTGGACACCCGCAAGCAAGCCGAGCGCTTCCACCAGCAACTGCTCAACCACTACCTGCGTGCCCACGCCGGCGACGTGGCCAGCGAGAAAATCAGCGTAGCCATTGTGGGTGCGGGCGCCACCGGTGTGGAGCTGGCGGCCGAGCTGCACCACGCGGCCCACGAGCTGGCGGCCTATGGCCTGGACCGCATCCAGCCCAAGGACATGCACATCACCATCATCGAGGCAGGCCCGCGCGTTCTGCCGGCGCTACCTGAGCGCATCAGCGTACCGGTGCACAAGACCCTGGAAAAACTCGGGGTCAAGGTCATGACCAACGCCGCTGTCAGCGAAGTCACCGAGGACGGCCTGAAAACCAAGGACGGCGAGGTGATCCAGGCCAGTTTGAAGGTGTGGGCGGCCGGTATCCGTGCGCCCGGTTTCCTCAAGGACATCGATGGCCTGGAAACCAACCGCATCAACCAGCTGGTGGTACGCCCTACCCTGCAAACCACCCGCGACGACAACATTTTCGCCTTTGGCGACTGTGCGGCGTGCCCGCAGCCAGACAGCGACCGCAATGTACCGCCACGGGCGCAAGCGGCGCACCAGCAGGCGTCGATGCTGGCGCAAAGCCTTAAAGCGCGGCTGGAGAACAAGCCGCTGCCCACTTATGCCTACAAGGACTACGGCTCGCTGGTTTCTCTGTCGCGCTTCTCCGCGGTGGGCAACCTGATGGGTAACCTGATGGGCAGCGTGAAGCTGGAAGGCTGGCTGGCGCGGATGTTCTATGTGTCGCTGTACCGCATGCACCAGATGGCGTTGTACGGGTTCTTCCGTACGGCATTGATGATGTTGGGCAGCAAGATTGGCCGGGGTACCGAGCCGCGGTTGAAATTGCACTGAATGGGCGATTTGCAGGTGTAGCCCTTGCTTGGTGCGGTGGCCCCGGGGGCCGGATTTTGGCCGGTATCCCCGGGGCTGCTGTGCAGCCCATCGCGACACAAGGCCGCTCCTACAGCGATCAGTGGTTCCAGTTCGCCTCGCCGTTCTGCAACGCCGTGGCGATGGTCTGCAGGTTGCTGTCCGGCAAGGTATCCGGCAGCAGGTCGGTGCCCGAACTTACATACAGTTGCGCGTAGGCGTTGCGTAGTTCTGCGTAGGCAAGGTCGCGCTTCAACTGCGTCTGCAGGTTGTTCAACTCGCCCTGGATCAGCTCCAGCTCGCCGATGTTCTGGGTCTGGAAGCGGTTGCGCAACTGGCCGGCAATCTCGCCATCGAGCGTGGCCAGCTCCTCACTGGTACGGAACTGCCGCACCGACTCCTGGTAGTTGGCGTTGGCCACATACAACTGCGCAAGCACCGCCATCGACATCGCCTGGCGCCGCGCGGCGGCCACGTCTTCACCGGCTTCGGCAACCTTGATGGCTGTGGGGGCCGAAAGCACGTTGAACAGGTTCCAGGTCACTTTCACGCCGTAGTCGGCCCAACTCTGGTTGGTCAGGAACGAGTTGCTGTCGTAGTGCCCGCCAGCGGAAAACTCCAGCCCCGGCAGCATACGCAGCATGGCCTTGCGGGTTTCTGCGGCGCTGATGCGCGCCTGGTAGTCCTGCTCGCGCAGTTCCGGGCGGCTGGCCAGGGCCTGCTCTTCGAGCTTGGCCAGGTCGCCGGTGAACTGTGGCACTGCATAGCCTTGTTCGGGGGCCAGGGTGAAGTCGGTGTTCAGCGGCAGGTTGATCAGTGCGGCCAGCTCGGTCTTGGCCAACGACAAGGCGCGGCGCTGCTCTTCCAGCTGGCGCGTGGCTTCGATCAGCGCGCGCTGGTAGCTCAGGGTCTGCACCGGGTCGCCGATGCGCTGGGTGGCCATGCGCTGGCTGTTGTCGCGGGCCTGCTGGATACGCCCCATCAAGGCGTCGATCTGGCTTAGCAAGCGCTGCGCCGCCACCGCGCGCCAATAGGCCGAACGCACGTCCTGGGTGATGGTGTGAATCACCTTGCGCTTGCGTTCCTGAAGAATCAGGCGCTGGTCTGCCTGCTGCTTGGCGCTGACGTAACTGACGCCGAAGTCCAGTACGTTCCACACCATGGTCAGGTCGGCCACTTCACGGTCACGGTCTTGCGAAGTGGACGGCTCCAGGGACTGGGTGCCGGTGCGGATGCTCTGGCTGCTGGACGCCCCCACGTTGTTGCGCCCGACGTAACCGGCATCCAGCGCCATGCGTGGCAGCATGTCGAACTGGGCGAGGTCGACCTGGCGCTTGGCCAGTGCCTCTTCCATGACTTTCAGCCGCGCCTCGAGGTTGTACTTGACCGCGCGGGCCATGGCCTGGTGCAGGGTCAGGGGGCCGCTCAGGGGCTCCTGCCCCTTGAACATGGTGGCCAGGTCGGTACGCGCACGGGCTTCGCTAGCACTGCGGTCGATGGGCTGACTGGTTACAGCACACCCGCTGATGGCCAGCGCCAGCAAGCTGGCACCGAACAGTTTATGACTTTTATTCATCCTTGGGCCGCCCCCTGGTACGGCATGTTGATCATGTGTTGTGCTGTATTTCATGCCTGCCGTCCGATCTGCGCCGGTTGGGCCAAGGCCTGGGCCAGGTCGCGCACCTGGCGCAGTTCGCTTTCGTTGAGTTGCTGCAACTGCTGGCTGAAGCTCGGCGCGCCAAACACCCCGCGCAAGCCTTGCTCGAGTTCGGCCGGGCGCCACTGCGTGCCGTTGAACACATTCAGTGCGCTGACGCCGGGTACATCGTGGTTGAAGATGGCCGCCAGCGTACTACTGCCAAACACGCTGTTGCCGCCATTGCCAAAGCCTGCAAAACCACCCTGCCCGGCACTGCTGTCGCTGCTGCCGAATACCTGGGCGATGAAGCTTGGGGCACTGCCCCCATTGGCGAGGAAGATCGTGCCCAACGGCTGCAAGTCGCCGCCCACACTGCGCACCTCGAACAACGATGCCGGCAGCAACGGGGAAACCCCTGCATTGGCCGGCATGCCAGGCACTTGCGGCTGCAACTGCACAGCTTGCGGTACGTCAACCGGCTGCGGCGGGTTCAGGCGGTATTGCAGGTCACCCACGTCTTGCGCCTGCGTGCTCTGTGCCGGGCTCACCAAGCTGGTCGCCAGGGTATTGCCGGCGCTGTCCTGGATACCACTGCCCAAGGCATTGAGGCTCAAGGCCAAGGCGCCCTGGCCGCGCAAGTTACCCACCACGATGCGGTAGGTGGTGGCATCGATGCGCTGCACGGTCTGCACGTCCCCGCTGGCACTGCTGGTGCCCAGCACGCTGAAATCGCTGGCATCTACGCCCGACACCGCCTCGTCGAAGGTCAGGGTGAAGCTGATGCTGCGATCAGTTGGCAGTACCGGCCCGTCTACCACGATACTGCTGGCTCGCGGTGCGCGGGCATCGACCAGAATGCCTCGGGTATCGTCGACGTTGTTCAGGGTGGCTTGTGCCTGGTTGCCGCGGGCATCGCGAATGCTGCCGCCGTTGAGGTCGATGGCAGTGCCGACACTGAAGCTGTTGTTGCCCGCCATGCCGCTGGTGACATTGAGGCGGAACACCAGGCTGTTGCTACCCGACCCGGCCAGGTAGTCGGCGTATGCCACGCGCCCGTCATCCAGGGTGATAGCCAGGCGCGGTGCACCGTCACCTGTGTCCACCAGCACCGCTTCATCGGTGCTGACGATAAAGTCCAGGTACTGGCCAGCGACATAAGTGCCGTTAGCAGGCACAGCCACGTGGGTGACAGACGGCGCCACACGATCGACACTGTAGACACTACCGGCCAGGCCACCCCTGACTGGGTTGCCGGATGCATCCTCAATGCCGGTACTGCTGGGGTTCAGGTCCAGGCGCACGTTACCGGCACCGGCCAGGCTGTCGACGGTGACGATGTACGTGCGACCATCCACCTGTTGCACCCCTGCGATGCGGCCGCTCGCGCTGCCGGTAAAGGCCAGGGTGAAGTCGGCACTGTCCACGCCGGACACGCTTTCGTCGAAGGTCACCGTGTAACGCAGCGTGCCAGCGTTGGTAGGCGTCGTGTCGACGCGCACGATGTCGCTGACCTGCGGTGCGGTGGTATCGATGATGATGCCGCTGCCCGTGCCAGGGTTGCCAAGCGCCAGGTTCAGGGCATTGCCAGCCGCGTCACCGAGCGTGGCGCCGTTCAGGTCCATGCTTGCGCCCAAGGCCACCCCGCCGCTGGCGTTGTTGCCGGGCTCAATGGTGTAGGCGAACACCAACTGCGCGCTACCAGAGCCGGAAACGTACTGTGCATAGCGGGTCACCCCGCCCAGCACCAACGCCAGGCGTGGGGTGCCGCTGCTGGTATCGACCAGCACGGGCTCGCTGGTACTGACGGCGAAGGTCAGCACATCGCCGGCCTTGTAGTTGCCATTAGCCGGCAAGCTGACCCGGTCGATCACCGGCACGATCGCATCTACCTGAACGCCACTGCTATCGGCAATGCCGTTAAGCGCTGGATCAGCGTTATTGCCGAGCGCATCGCGTAGCGTGCCGCCGTTCAGTTCGATGGCACTGCCAAGGGTGATGCCATCGCTGTCCTGCTGGCCGCTGGCGATTGTCAGCCGGAACACCAAGGCCGTACTTCCCGAGCCGGACAGGTAGGTGGCGTAGGCGATTTCGCCATTATCGAGGGTAACCTTGATGCGCGGGGTGCCATTGCGGGTATCGACCAGGGTCGCCTCGCCGAGGTTGACGGTGAAGTCCAGGTTCTGCCCCGCTACATAGCTGCCACTGGCCGGCACGCTGACGCTGGTGACCAACGGCGCAGTGCGGTCCACTGCATAGGTTTCACCGACCAGGCCGGTGTTGATAGCGTTGCCTGCCGCATCAGCGATGCTCGTACCGCTGCTGTTGAGGGCCAAGGTGACACCACCAGTGCCGGTGAGCCCCGCTATGACCACGGTGTAGGTTCGGCCGTCGACCTGGGTCACGCTGGCCAGGCTACCTGCCGCAGTCCCACCATAGCTGACGGTGAAGTCGCTGGCGTCCACGCCGCTCACATCTTCGCTGAAGGTAACGGTGTAGCTGATCGAGCTGCCATTGGTGGGCGTGGCATCGGCGCGTACGATGCTGGTCACGCTGGGTATCACGGTATCTACCAGCACGCCTGCACTGCCAACAGCGCCCAGCGACAGGGCCAGGTCATTACCCGCAGGGTCCTTGATGCTGCCGCCGTTGAGATCGATGCTACCGGCCAATGCGATGCCGTTGGCATCGTTGTCACCAGCTTGCACGGTGTACTCGAACACCAGCGCGCCATTGCCCGCACCAGATACATAGTTGGCATAACGGGTGACACCGCCCACGGTCAGCGCCAGACGCGGCGTGCCGCCCGTAGTATCGACCACCACGCTTTCGCTGGTATTCACGGTGAACGTCAGGGCGTCACCCACCTTGTAGCTGCCGTCTTGCGGCAAGCCCACGCTGTCGACCACCGGCACTACAGCATCCACCTGCACGCCACTGGTGTCGCCGACGTTGTTCAGTACCAGGGTGGTGTCGTTGCCGACCGCATCGCGCAAGGTGCCGCCGTTCAGTTGAATGGCGTTGCCCAGGGTGATGCCGTCGCTATCGACCTGGCCGGTGACCACGCTCAGGCGGAACACCAGCGCAGTGCTGCCGGAGCCGGACACGTACGTTGCGTAGGCGACTTCACCATTATCCAGCGTCACTTCGATACGCGGTGTGCCACCCGCGGTGTCGACCACCGTGGCCTCGCTCAAGTTGACGGTGAAGTCCAGGTTTTGCCCGGCCACATAACTGCCGTTGGCCGGCACGCTGACGCTGGTAACCGACGGTGAAGTGCGGTCCACTGAGTAGGTTTCACCGGTCAGTCCCGCACCCACGGCATTGCCTGCTGCATCAGCGATGCCCGTCCCACTGCCGTTCAGGGCCAGCGTGATATCGCCCTCACCCGTGAGGTTGTCGATCACTACGGTGTAGGTCCGGCCGTCGACCTGGGTCACGCTGGCCAGGCTACCTGCCGCAGTCCCGCCATAGCTGACGGTAAAGTCGCTGGCGTCCACGCCGCTCACATCTTCGCTGAAGGTAACGGTGTAGCTGATCGAGCTGTCATTGGTGGGCGTGGCATCGGCGCGTACGATGCTGGTCACGCCGGGTATCACGGTATCTACCAGCACGCCTGCACTGCCAACAGCGCCCAGCGACAGGGCCAGGTCGTTACCCGCAGGGTCCTTGATGCTGCCGCCGTTCAGATCGATGCTGCCGGCCAATGCGATGCCGTCGGCATCGTTGTCACCGGCTTGCACGGTGTACTCGAACACCAGTGCGCCATTGCCCGCACCAGATACATAGCTGGCATAACGGGTGACACCGCCCACGGTCAGCGCCAGGCGCGGCGTGCCGCCCGTAGTATCGACCACAACACCTTCACTGGCATTGACGGTGAACGTCAGGACGTCACCCGCCTTGTAGCTTCCGTCTTGCGGCAAGCCCACGCTCTCGACCACCGGCACTACAGCATCCACCTGCACGCCACTGGTGTCGCCGACGTTGTTCAGTACCAGGGTGGTGTCGTTGCCGACCGCATCGCGCAAGGTGCCGCCGTTCAGTTGAATGACGTTGCCCAGGGTGATGCCGTCGCTATCGACCTGGCCGGTGACTACGCTCAGGCGGAATACCAGCGCAGTGCTGCCGGAGCCCGACAAGTACGTTGCGTAGGCAACTTCACCATTATCCAGCATCACTTCGATACGCGGCGTGCCACCCGCGGTGTCGACCACCGTGGCCTCGCCCAGATTGACGGTGAAGTCCAGATTCTGGCCGGCCACGTAGCTGCCATCGGCAGGCACATCGACACTGATCACCGCAGGTGCCACGCGGTCGACCGTGTAGGCTTCCCCGACAAACCCGCCCGAGATGGTATTCCCAGCCCCATCGACAATCCCGGTGCCGGCTGCATTCATGCCCAACCCAAGGGTGCCAGCACCCGTCACACCGCTGACCGTCACGATGTAGCTGGCGTTGTTCAGGTTGTAGATGTCGGTGATGGTGCCATTGGCGCTGCCGGTCAGTACCAGCGCGAAGTCAGCCAGGTCTACCCCGGAAACCTCTTCACTGAATGTGACGGCAAACTGCACCACTTCGCCACCTGTTGGCGAGGGCGTGCTGCGCAGCATGGCGACTACAGCCGGCGCCTGGGTATCGATCCACACGCCCGCCGTACTGCCGACGTTATTCAACGCCAGTTGCATGGCATTGCCAGCCGCATCGGTGATGCTGCCGCCGGCAGAGTCCAGGCTGGTGATGCTGATGCCGTTGGCGTCGGTATCACCCGCCTGCACCGTGTACTGGAACACCAGGCTGGAACTACCGTTGCCCGCTACCAGCGTGGCGTACTGGGCAACCCCACCCACCTCCAGGGCCAAGCGCGGTGAACCGCCGACGAACACCACTTCGCTGGTGTTGACGGTAAAGCTCAGCACATCGCCGGCCTTGTAGCTGCCGCTTGCCGGCACCAGCACACTGGCCACGCCCGGCACCACGCCATCTACCAGTACGCCGCTGCTGTTGCCAGCGGTAAAGGCCGTATCGCTGGCATTACCAGCCAGGTCGGTCAAGCTGCCGCCATTGAGCTCGATGCCGCCAGCCACGGTAATGCCGTTGGCATCCAGCTGGCCGGCGGCGACCACCAGGGCAAACTCCAGGGCGCTGGTGCCGCTGCCAGCCAGGTAATCGGCGTATGCAATACCGCCCGTATCCAGGGTCACTTGAATGCGTGGGGTGCCGCCAGCAGTGTTCACGACCACCGCCTCGCTGAAGTTGACCGTGAACCTCAGGGCATCCCCCAGACGATAGGTGGCATCTGCTGGCAGCACCACATTGGTGATACTCGGGGCCACACCGTCGACGATGATGGCCTGCTGACCAGCCAGCGAATCGGCGCCACCGACGGCCGGCAGGGTCAGTATCGCCACATGACCGCTGGTGCCCTGCAGGGTCGAGCCGTTCAGCGCCAGCGCGGCAGTGCTGGCGTAGTCGAGGTCGGCGCTGACGTCCCCGGCTTGTACGGTGTAGCGGAACACCAGCTGGTTGCTGCCCGAGCCACCGATATACGCCGCCTGGCGATCGATGGCACCGGTTTCCAGCAGCAGGGTCGGGCTTCCGCCGCTCTGGTCGACCACCACTGCGCTGTCGAAGTTGACCAGGATGTCGATCTGGTCGCCAACTTTGTATGTACCGTCGCCAAACCCCGCCGCCACGCTCGTGACCGCCGGGTTGGCTGGCGCAATGGTGATCGACAGCGTGTCTACGTCGCTCTTGATACCGCCACTGCCGCTGTATCCCTGGTCGTTGCTTTCGAAAGTGATGGAGCCGACGCCGTTGAAGCCGGGCTGCGGCGTGAACGTCAGGCCGTTCAAGGCGGCATTGATGGCCGCCAGGGTACCGCTGAACGTCATTGCACTGTCGCTGGCGCCGTCGCCGAGGCTGAAGGTCAGCCCTGCGAGCGAACCAAGGGTCATCAGCCCGTTGCTGGCCGTCAGGGCCAGCTGCATGACGTTGCCGCCGATATCCACGTCGGTGATGCTGATCAGATTGCCATTGGCGTTGTTGAACACCAGCGCGCCGTCCTGCTGCACGGTCTGGGCGACGGGGAGGTTGTTGACTGGCGCATCGTTGACCGCCGCAATCACCAGCGCGATGTTGGCGTTGACCTGCAGCGCACCACCACTTCCGGTGTTGCCGTTGTCGTTGATCGAGATCGACATGGTCTTGACCCCGGTCGCGTTCGGCGCGCCCAGGAAGGTCAGTCGACCGTTGCTGACCAGGGTATTGATGTCGGCGACGGTACCTTCCAGTGTGATGGCGTTGCTGCCATTGGCGCTGACGGTGACCCCGCTGCTGCTGGTAGCCGTGAAGGTGCCATTGCCGCTGGCCACGCTGAACACCACCCGGACGCTGCCGGCGCCGGCGTCGACATCGCCGAAGGTGACACCGGCCAGGGATTTGGGCACGTCCTCGGTGACATTGATGCTGACCGGACCACTGATGGTCGGCGAGTCGTTCACCGGTGCCACGTCGAGGGTCAGGCTGCGCGTGTCGGTGCCGACGCTGGCGGTGTCCACGCTCAGGCCAAGGGTAACGCTGGTGTTGGCGTTCAACGCCGTTGTGTACTTGAGGCTGCCGGCTGCAATGAAGTTGTTGATTGCCGCCAGGCTACCGCTCAGCGTCAATGCCGACCCGCTGCCGGCAACGGTAACACCGCTACCGCTGGTGGCGCTGAGCGCGCCGGAGGCCACGGTCAAGGTCAGCGTGCCACTGCTGGAGTCGACATCATTCAGGGTGATGCCGGTGATCGGCGACGCACTGTCCTCGGTTACCGTGACATTGCTGGGTGCGCTGATCAGCGGTGCGTCGTTGACTGCGGTGAGGGTGATGCTGCGGGTCACCACGTTGGAGTCCAGGCCGCCGTCGTTAACCGTGATCAATGCCGTGCGGGTACTGAGGGTTGGGGTGTCAGAGCTGTTGCTGTAGGTGACCGAACGCAATGCTTCCTGGAACTGCGCCTGGGTTGCGGCCCCAGCGGAGGTCAGGGTAAGCACGCCTGTCATGGCATCGAAGCTGCCGGTGATGTCGCCCATGGTGGCCGGGTTGGCGGTGAAACCCAGGGTATCCTCACCGAGAATGTAGTTGCCACCCAGGCTCACGGTCGCCGAGCTGATGCCCGGGCCATCCGGGTCAGTGATGACGATACCGCTGTCGATCGCTACCGGGGTAGACGTAACATTGTTGCCCTCGGTCCAGTTCACAGTGCCGCCGCTGCCAGTCAGCACAGGTGCGTCGTTTACCGCCGTTACCAGCACACTGGCGGTATCGGTGGCGCTGGAGAACGCACCGCTGCCGCCAAGGCTGCTGATGTTCGTGTGCAAGCCCTGCAGGCCCTGGGCTTCGGTCTGGTCCCAGGCGCGGTAAGCGATGGTGGCGGTCTCGCCATGCACACCATCGGGCACGAAACGCACACGATCGACCGGGCGCAGCAGCAGTGCGGCGGTGTCGGATGCGCTGCCGATATCGTTCCAGCTGGCACCGGCGTTGGTGCTGTACTGCCACCTGCCGTAGGTGCTGGTCATGCCCGTGACGGCGATACCCTGGAGCGCGCCATTGTCCACATCGGTGACACCACCGAGCAGCGAACTGACCGGGTCGCCGGTATTGCTGGTGGCGGTGTCGGTCAGACCGGTCAGGGTCGGGTTGACCGAGGTCAGTACTGGTGCATCGTTGACCGATGTGACCACCAAGGTGGCCTGGGCGGTGCCTGTGGAAAATGCGCTGGCGCCGCCATTGCTCGTGGTGTCGGCGGTGCTGCGCATGCCGTTCGCCGACGCCCCACCGATGGTGTTGTCCCAGGCGCGGTAGGTGAAATCGACGTTCTCGCCGTTGGCGCCGTCGGGGATGTAACGCACCTGGCTGCTGGCGCTCAGCAGCAAGGCACTGCTGCCCGAAACACTGCCGAAATCGGTCCAGGCCATGCCGTCAGTGGAGTACTGCCAAGTGCCACGGCCGGTGGTGGCAGTGATGGCGATGCCAAACGCCGCGCCGCCCGTGTCCACGTCATTGGAGGCCGCGCTGGCGAGGATACTGGCAACGCCCACGGCGGTGCTCGAGGTGTCTTCGGTGGACGGGGCGATCACGTAAGGGCCGCCGCTGAGGGTGGGGGCGTCGTTGACCGCTTGCAGGGTGATCACACTGGCGATGTTCGGCGTGGAGGTGTTATTGCCACCGTTAGTGGCCCCACCGCTGTCGCGCACCTGGGTCAACGTCACTACCCGCGCAGCACCACTCGGGGCGCTGCTCTCATTATGGTAGGCAATGCTGTTGATGATGCTCTGCGCGGTGGCGGCGGAGTAATTGTTGCCGAGGATGTCGAGGGTGACTGTACCTGTGCCTGAAACCAGCACAATCAGGCCGTTGTTGCTGGTGAATGCGGTGCCACTGACCAGGGCCACGGCCGTACCGTCGATGATCAGCTTCTCGGATGCCCCGTCGGCCACACCGGCCACAGTCACCTGCAGGCCTATGATGCTCTGCCCAGGCTCGACGGTGTCTATCGCGATACCACTGAACACGGTGACGGCAGCGCCATGTTCGACAAATGTCGGGTTGCTGCCGGCGCCAGTGACGACAGGCGCATCGTCGACCGCCAGCACGTTGACGGTAACCGACGCGGCCGTGCTGGTAGTGCCGGTCTCGTCGGTGACGGTGACGCTGACAGTGCGCGCGCCACTGCTCGGGTCAGTGGTGTTGCTGTTGCTGTACACCAGGCTCTGCAGCAACGCCGATACGGCGGCGGGGCTGGCATTGGCGTTGAGGGCAACGACCAGCGGGTTGCCGCTGGTGCCGCCGGTGAAGGTCCCGATGATCACGCCGCTGTACAGCACGCTGTTGGCTGATGTCGAGATCTGCCCGGCAGCCGTGCCAGTACTGAAGATCGACAGCACATCCTGGTTGTCTACACCACCCGAGGTGAGCGCCACGCGCACGTTGCCGCCGCCGAACTGGGCGGAGTCGGCATCCGTGACCACGGCGTTGCCGCTCTGGTCGAGCAGCACCCCGGAGCTTTTTTCCACATAGGTGACGGTATCGCCATTGAGGTTGGCGATTACCGGCGCGGCGCTGGTGGCGGTGACGAAGTTGAGCGTGGTGTTCCTGGTGATGCCCAGGTACACCTTGCCATCGGCATTGACGAACGTCTTCGGGTCGATACGCACGGCGTAAGCGGTACCCTGGGCCAGATCGGAAGGGTCGATGATCCAGGTGTTGCCGCTGCCGATGATGCTGGCAGAGGTTACATCGATGGTCTGGACGATGGTGTTGTCCGAGGTGCGCACGATGTAGATGTTGCCGCTGCCCTTGGTGACACTCTCGTTGAACGTCAAGGTGATGTTGGCGCCAGGTGAAACGTTCAGCGCGTCGTCTGCCGGGCTGGCGCTGATCAGCCTGGGCGCGGAGCCGCTCTGGAAGTAGACGCTGGCAGAGACCCCAGCTGCAGAACCGATCAGGTCGCTATCGCCGTCGCCGTCGAAGTCGCCGGTACGGAAGTTGGTGAAGCCGAAGTCGACCATGGTCAAGCCGGCGAACGGCGAAGCAGAGCGGGCAACGGTGCTGAAGGTGCCATCGCCATTGTTGGTGGCGTAGTTCCAATCGGTGCCGTTCGCGCCAACCTGCCAGAACAGGTCGGCATCACCGTCCCCGTCAAAATCGCCCCAGATGGAACGCCCGCCGAACGTCGCCGCAGGCGCGTTGGTCGCCACCTGCGTGAATACGCCGCCAGTGTTGCGGTACAGAATGGGGCTTGAGTTGTTCGCCACATAGAGGATGTCGAGGTCACCATCCCCTTCGAAATCCACCACCCGATAATTGAAAGTGCTGTACGGCGACAGGCTGAAGGAGGCAAAGGGCGAGGCGGCCTGAACCATGTCGGTGAAAGTGCCGTTGCCGTTGTTCTGGGCATATCGCCAAGGGTTGGCGGAGTCTACGGTACCAGGCTGATAGAGGATGTCGGCCGCGCCATCGCCGTTGAAATCGCCCACCACCAGGCGCACGCCGAATTGCGTGCCATTGAAGCCGCTGGCGGTTTCGCGGGTGAACATCCCGTTGTTGTTGCGATACAAATAGGCCGGGCCGGTCGTGTTGCTGACACCCAGCACATCGACGTCGCCATCGTTGTCGAAGTCGGCGGTGTAATAGTTGGTACCGTTGGTGGCGGCATCGAGCAGCACGACGCCAGCAAAAGGCGACTGCGCCTGGTCGACCACGGTGAAGCTACCGTCGGTGTTGCCGGCCGCGAACTTCCATGC
>NZ_BCBD01000143.1:0-14085 GCF_001320345.1 Pseudomonas sp. NBRC 111127
CGGTCATTTGGTGCCGCGGGACTTGCTGTGGTTCTTTGGTGGCGATTGCCTGCATTTCATGGCCGATGAGGAATTAGCGCTTTATCAGGCATTGGAAGAACGCCGCCACGAGGCTCAGGAGCAAGGCGAGCCCTTCGACT
The DNA here is from genome assembly GCF_001320345.1 of Pseudomonas sp. NBRC 111127. NCBI lineage: Bacteria > Pseudomonadati > Pseudomonadota > Gammaproteobacteria > Pseudomonadales > Pseudomonadaceae > Pseudomonas > Pseudomonas sp. NBRC 111127. Next base: position 141 of record NZ_BCBD01000143.1, read on the forward strand.
GGGTCGAGGAAAAGCAACGCTTGCACCTCGCTCAAGATCCTTCCCGTTTCTAGCCTGCCAATACCAGGTAGCGCTAAGTCACGCCCCTTTTTCCCGACAGCGATCCGGACATACCCTACAGAACGCCCCAACTGTGCGATGTAGCCTTCGATTAAGCCGCGATAAACGCGCCAACGTTGGTAGCGGCTGTATCGAACTTTCGTATCGGGGAACCAGATGAAACGTCTTTTTGCAATACTCACACTGGGAATGATTGGCAGCTCTGCGATGGCCAATAACGGCATCATCAATTTCGAGGGCACCGTCAGCGCTGGTGGTACTTGTCCGATCGACCTAGTCACTCCGGGCGGCCCGTCCCTGCCGAAAGTCTTTCTCGGTGACTTCAGGAGCGAGAATTTCACTGCCATCGGTCAACAGACCGAGATGGTCCGCTTCGCCCTTCGCGTCGACCCGACCACCTGCACCATCGCCGCTGGCCAGAAGGCTTTCGTGAAATTTGCGGCCCACTACGGTACGGACCCATCCGGAAGGCTGTATGGCCTGCAAAGCGGAGTGGGCTACAGCGATGGCATGGCGCTTGCCATTTATGACAAGAGCAATGCCGAACTGGCACCTGATGCCGAGTCGGTCGAGTACGAGCTAAGCGACAGCGTACCCACCGACATGAATTTCACCGCCCGACTGGAGACGGTCAAGGCGAACGTTACCGAAGGACAGCTCAGAGGCAGCGCCACGTTCACGGTGGACATACGCTGACGCCTACCCGCTTCTTGCAGGTCCATGGGTGCGCCAAGGCGCACCTGCTCTAATGCCATCAAAGTAAAATTGCCAACCATGCCAAACTTGAAAGTCGTCCTTGCGACGCTGGTCACAATGGCGGTGCACAGCCTTGCGTGCATCCCGGCACACGCGGCGCTGACGATCAGCTCAACTCGAATCGTTCAAACCAGTGACAAGCAGAGTACCTCGGTGGTGGTGGCCAACCCGAGCCGCGCCACCTATGCCGCCCAGGCCTGGATAAACACCGAGGCGGACGACATCACCACGGCAGTGCCCCTGATAGCCTCACCCGCCTTGTTCCAGATCGCTCCACAGGGCGAACAGACAGTACAGATCAATCGCTTGCCCAATGACCTGGCAAACGATCGTGAAACTTTGTTTTTCTTCAACCTGCAAGAGATTCCTCAAGCTGAATCGGAGCAGAAGAATAGCCTGACGATTGCACTTCGCACTCGAATCAAACTGTTCTACCGGCCCAGCGAAATACAGGAAAACCCAGCCGATAGCCTGAACACGCTGCAATGGTCGGTTCGCTCGATCGACGGAACGCCTTACTTGATCGTAGACAATCCATCGCCCTTCTACTTCACGTTTGGCAAACTGGTCCTGAATGACAATCACAGACAAGAACAGGTCGACACCAAGGCGATGGCAGTTCCCAAGGGCTCCCAGACCTATAAATTGAAACGGCTGCCGACCGGGCCTGACGTAACGCTAGCATTCGATATCATCAACGACTATGGCGGCAGATCAGCTGAAATACGCTCCCCCCTTTCAATCACTGCCCCCTGAAGTGGCGAACTATTTTCTCAGTACGAACGAGGAACCGGGAAAGTTGATCCAATTTTTCCCAGCATCAAAACTGACTGCCACATGCAAGGTGAAGGGGCTGTTATCCAGCAAGGCCACCAGAAAAGCCCTGGGCAACAAAACCTCACCTTCGCTGCCAATGCCCCGCTGCGCCTGCGAAGCCGTTACCGGATGCCCGTCAAGCACGTAACAGGGTTCAGCATCGCCACCGTTGCTCGATACACCGGTCGCCCAGATGGTGATCCGCTGGCCTTGCGCAATCAATCGCCAGGTTCCCAGACTGACCGTGTAAGCATCGCGAACCGGCGTAAGGCTGAAGTCCGAGCCATTACCGCTGTTACCGTCCAGCTGGACTTGTGGCAGGTGCTTGCTAAGTGCCTTGACCTGCAGGTGTACTGGGTCGGGTAAATGCACTTCGACCTGGTAATTGACTGAAATAGTCGTGCGGCTCTGTCCGACCAATTTCTCCACGGGTATTTCATAATGGCGGGGGCGCCCAGCTACCTCCGTGTCGGTGGTGTAATAACCGTAATCACCGGGGCTGCCCCAAATCACCCTCACTGACTCGCCGGGATACACCACTGCCTCGTCAGGGACCAACACCAGCAACGGCTGATGGAAATCGTCAAGTTCCAAGGCCAGGCTAGCCCCCGCTCCCGTAGTTTGCTCGACCTGCACAGGCGGCCATGTGCGTGCTACACCGACCTTGACTGTCAGTTGCAGGTAGCGGGCAAAAGCACTCCGGTTCCCGGCACGGTCCTCGATGACATACCTCAGATAGCGAACCCCATTACCTCGGGCGAGAATAAGATCGCGGGCAAAATCAATGTAGATCGGCTTGCCCATGTGCTCCGAACCTAGCGTGAAATCACCGGCCTCCTCGTCACTGTCCGGCTCCTCATCCCAGTAGTAGAGAATCTTGTCACCCGGCATGGGCTCATCGTACAAAGGAATCTCGACACGCAATCGATCTTCATGGTTGTCCAGATAGTGATCAGTCAACCCACCCTGTTCGATTTCGTCAGGGTCCTCCACCACCAGCAATTGACCACGAGCCGCTGAAAGAACTGGCGCAGTCCGATCTATCACCACGCTATAGCATTCCGAGTCACTGGAGTCGCCACTGCCGTTCGTAACCAGGTACTTGATCCAATGCTGGCCATCGGCGAGGCGATTTTGCGGTATCTCGCGCACCAAATCGTCGGCAGGGATAGGGCCAGTCCAACTGTCACTGTCGACGACATCGCCATCCCATATCACCTTGAGCGATTCTGGCTCACCCTCCCGGGGGTCGGTGATTGGCCAGATGGGAACGATGACCCTCAAGGGGTTCGACAACACCGCGACAGGAAGTAGATTTGCCTGCCCGCCCGGGATATCTGGCAGCACGTCTGGTACCGCTACACGCTCCAGTAGTTCGCCAGTCTCATTGAATATCCCAGTCATTTTTTCGTAGCCCTCATGACGGGAGGGCTTAGGCCCTCCCTCCAGACCATAGGTCACCAGCTGTAGCGCAGCCCGATAGTCGCGCCCCAAGGCTGATTTATGCCCTCGCCACGACTGTGCTCTATGTCGGCATGCACCTGCAGCTTGTCCGCCAGCGATACCGCCAACCCGGCGCCCAGCTCCAGGCGCGAGCCGGAGAGGTCATTGGAAAAGTGGTGACCGTTGACTTTCACGGCGTTGTTGTTCGCAAACTCATGGGCATACGCTGCACGCAGGTAGGGTTGCAGGACACGGCCGTCACTGAATGTATAATTACGTCCAGCGCTCGCCCCTGCCTTACCTAACAACGACCACGCCCTTTCACCATCAGCCTTCAGGCCATTGTCCAGGTGATAGTCCTTGGTCTGGAAGTAAGCGGTTGACCATTGGGTAAAGGGTTCAACGAAGTAACCATCATCCAGTTCAATATGGCGACCAAATTCGGCGGACATTCCCACACCATGGTTGGCGTAGTCGCCCTTGGCCCGGCTACCGTCGCTGAGCGCCACCTTGGACTCATTGTCGAAGCGGTTGAGCTTCACCACGCCATCGAAGTAGTAACCGCTTTGCCGGTCGAGCCAGGTGGTGTACAGGCCTAAGTAATAGCTCTCTACCTCACCCGTGGTCCCCCCTGTGAGGTCGAGGTCCGAGCGGCTATGCCCGGCCAGTACGCCTAGCAACCACTGGCCATCGCCGACCGGCAAGGGCGCATCCACACCCAGCGAGATCCCACGCTGGATCTGCCGGTAGGCAACGCCTGAACTGGCAGCTACGTCGTACTTGTTGCCATAGCTACGCAACCATCCGCCGGCCTTGCCGTCATCCAGACGTAACTCTCCCATACGGCTGCGCAAGGAGCTCAGCTCCCCATACCAGACCGTTGGCGCGGCGTTGAAGAGTGCCATCACCGATTGTGTACCAGGGCTTATCACCTTGCGCGAGCCGTCGAGATACCAATCGTCACCACGCTGGACCAGTTCGTAGGAAAAAGCCCCCAAATCTACCGGCCCGTCAAGCAATGCAAACTGCGCATCACCACCACCGGTGTGCACCACGTGCAGCTCGTTCTCATTGTCGGGCTCGGCACCGCTGCTGCCGATCAACAGGCTGTGGCTACCACTGGCATTGCCGGTCACATCGAGAAAATCCGTGGACCCTGTGGAAAAATCGGCATCCATGACGAACGTACCCTGGCCAGACAGGCTTTCGAGCGTCAACCGGTGATAGGCAGTGGGGGCGCCGAACTGCACCGTGCCCCCGTCGAGTCGCAACTCACCGACGCTGGCGTCGTCTACCAAGGTCCAGCGCGCCTGATTGGCGATAGTCAACGTGGCCACATTTTCAAGCTGGCCGGTCAGGCTGGCCTGATTGTCGAGCGTTACCACGGCGCTGGAGCCTTCCTCGACCACCACATTACCTACCAAATGCGCATTATCGACCGTCAGGTCGGCGGTGGAGTCATTACGAACCTCCAACAGATTGCCGTTGCTGCCACTGAGGGTGGACCCGTTAGCGACATGGATAACCGCCGATGCCGAACCGGATCTGCTTCCGGCCACCACGATGGCGGCACCGTCCTGACCAACAACCTGGGAACTGTCCAGATCAATCTGCGCCTGACCGGGGTTGTTATTGTCGACGCCCACCAGAATGCCCTCCTGAGCGCCGACAATTTGGCTACTCTGGGCCTGCAGTAGCCCGTTGAACAGGCGTACCCCATAACTCCCGGCCGTGGAGCCCTGCACAGTGCTGTTGATCAGGTACAACTGCGAACCCGACGCAACCGAGGCACCACCCTGCGCGCCGCTGATGGTACTGCCCGTTACCCTGGCCACCGAGCCGCCCTGGCTGTCCCTGGCCAGCACCAGGCCCCGCCCGCGATTGGTCACCACGCTACCATCGAGCGTGGCCTGGGCTCCCCCCTCCAGCAGGACGGCATCGCCGTCGCCATCGACCGTACTGCCATTCAGTACCAGAGCACCTCCGCCGCGCAGGTGCACACCCTGCAATATTGCGCCGTTGCCCGTCAGAGTGGCACCGCCCAGTACTTGATAGCTGTCGATCGGTGCGCTGCCATCTATCGTTGTATCCTTGTCGACAATGACAGTGGCAGCGTTTGATAGGGCACCGAACAAGCTGAAGGGTGCCGTTGCAATGCCAATCACTATCCGCCGCCCCCAACCCAAGCCGTGAGATGCTTTGATCATGAATGATTTTCCATACCATTAAGAAGTGACGCGAACTGCTCAATTGCTCGCATAAATCTCAAGACTACAGTCGCCATCAGATTTTTCTGTAGAAAAACACCTACATTCAAAGTGGAAAATCCTGACATTCATAATTACCCTCCAACGCGTGCGGCTAACTGTCAACATCAACGGCACATGTAGATCAGGTTGGGGTGCACTGCCCGGAAGGTGGGACGAAGGCCAATTGCACCTTGGCTGTCTCTGACGTCAGTGGGTCCTTCTCGCCCAGAAGCGTGTAGGTAGCGTTGGCCCGTTGGCGAAGGAGGTTTGGATCCTCGGACCCTTCGTAACTCGGTTCTACATTGGTTTCCCAAGGCACTCGCCAAGTGAAACCGGTAACGGGATGGTCTGTATCGATAGGGATTGTTTGCTGAAGCGTTACTTCGTCGACAATCTCAAAACCCTGCTCATCGCTGCGCCCGCGATAGACCCACCAGTCCATACGTACCTGGGTAAAGGGACCGAACTGCTGGTAGGGAGTTAGATCAGGAACGCTCACGACAACGGCCGGCCCATCCGCATGGGGCGAGCTGTCTTTGATGCTCTGGCAGTTGATCAGGCCACTGGAGCTCAAATGCTGAAAGACCGGAACCTGTGGAATGATGACCACTCCATCGACCTCAACCCTGGTTATCTGTGAATGTACCGGATTGTGTATCTCAGGCCGGTTTACGACGTAATGGGCCGGAAGATCTGCTCGGTTACCACCTCGTTCGACGACACTCCAGGCGATCTCGACAGTGACTTCTCCGTCGGTAACGTCTTTCTCAATAATCGTATGGACCGCTGCTTTTTGATCAGCCCAGTAGAATGTAAGCACGTCGGCCACCTGGATAAAATCAGCCAGTAGCACCTTGAGATCGACGGGTTTATCCGCGTCAGCGCGATCCAGCTGATTCTCCTCACTGGTACCACCACGGCCATTGACTGCGAGCGGGGTCAAATCGGGCTGGGTAGGGTCCGGCCAGTCGGGCCCCGGGAAATCAGGGTCCAGCGTTTCAAAATCCACGAAGACCGTGGTATCAGCCCCGCCGGCTTCATGGGTGCCCCGTTGAACGATGTAGGCAACGGTCGTCTCCTTTGGGCCTGTGCCTGAATACGCCCCCAGCAGCACCGCGGCCGGCACCGCAACCCGGACGTACTCCCCAGGTGCCGAACCTACCCGCTCAGCAGCCAATGGCGTCGCTCCCCAACTCACTGTTACATGATCGTCGGGCTTGGCATTTTCGTACACAGGAACCCAGACTTCCACGCCTTCCATCGCGTCGGCCTGGTCGATCAGGTGGCCATCCGCGTCGGTGGCCAACGGCACCTCTGGGTCGTCGAACGCAACCGGTAGAGGCCCAAGCGCGACAGCGACGGGGGTATACAATGACGGCCTACTGATATTCCCTGCCTTGTCCAGCAGCACATACAAGGCATACACGCCACCGTCACCCACCTCGATCACTTTTGCCGCCTGAATTTCGATGACCTGATCCTCGCCAGTGGTATCGACAGTTGCCACGGGCGCAAGGTTGATCAGGTCTTCGGGATTGTCAGGTACCTCGGTCAACCAATAGACCAACACCCTATCTTTCGCCATCCAGCCTTCATAGCCGGGTAGCATGACCTGTACTTTGTCATCTGCCTGCTCCAGGCTTTTGTCCGTTACAGGGGGAATGCTCGGAAAAGCAAGGGGCTGGGAATTCCCATAGGGTGGTTCGGTATCGAAAATGAGCGTCAGCGGCCTGGAGCTGGAATGTTCTTCCGCATCATTCATGACCCAGGAGCGAAAGTGGTGTACACCATTGAGCTTCATCTCATCCAGGGTCGTATCCAATGTCACTGGATAAGGGTTGGCGATAGGTTTCTCGAAAAAGTTTATCGTCTCCTCATGAAGTGTCGTCCATGTCGTCCCATCCCGGGAGTGCTCAATTCTCAGCTTATCCGTCTCAGTGAACGCCCAGTGCGGCACGCTCAGAACGAAGTTTTCATTTTTATCGATGAGAAATTTCGAAAAGACCGTATGGTCAACGGGGTCCGCTAACATACTGGGATCAATCTGCAAATCGGCGAGGTCTGCAAACATTTTGCTCCGCGCCTTCAGGAGCCGGAAATTCTGGCGAACTTTTTCCGATGCCGAGAGTTGTTTTGACATACCGTTCATGAGACGCCCATCCTTACGAGGTTTAGTCACAAGAATTTCTGACACGATTTCACCTGCTCATGCCCGGCGTAGCAACTGGCAGTTTTACCAGTTGCTACGCAAGCAAAACTGGATATCAGCCAGACTGCTGAGCCACCAAGCGGTCGAGCGGGTCGTAGCCATAATCGGCTAGCGGCACCCCGCCCACGTCACTCACACGGACCAAGCGCCCCAACGCGTCATAATCAAGCCGGCGCCCTTGCTCATCGACGATCAGGTTGCCATCAGGGTCGTACGCCAGCAGCACTTCCCGCGGCTGCGGATCAAGCCCGGTTATCGTGAAACCCGACAACTGCGCCGGGTCCTCCGGGTTCTCGAAGTGATAGTCAACGGTCACCCGCCCTTCGCTATGCAGCGTGCGTACACGGGTAATGTTATCCACGGTGTCAAAGCGAAAAGCCTGCGCCTCGATGGTGTTCCCATACGGATCGACCGGCATGAAATCCACGTCACCCGTGCAGGTGTAGTCGAGCAGCCTGCCGCGCTCGTCATATTCGAAGTGCTCCTCACGCAGTGTCAGTTCGCCCTCGGTGAGCCTTTTGCAAGTTATGCGATCATCGGCATCGTAATCTTGGCTCAACACCTGGCCCGACGCGCCAAAGTCGAAGCTGCGCTCGGTTTCCCGATCGAAGTCGTCGTGTACAAGCGAGATTTTCAGCGAATGGCCTGCCTGCAGATCCTGGGTATGAATGGTTTCCATCCGGCCCAATGGGTCATAGGTGAACTCGCTCAGCAGCGCCCCCAATTCCGTCGACTCAAGCCGCCCCGCCGAATCGTAGCGATAGACCTGCTCATTACCCAGCACGTCGGTGTAGGACAACAGGCTTGCATTGCGGCTGTACACGTAATTCATCTCATAGGCGGCCTCTGCCCCGTGCTGGCGCTTCTCCAGCTTTACTTCACCGGTGCTGAAGTATTCACGGGTCAACAGGACATCCTGCTCGGCGCACGACTTCAAGCGTGCGTTCTGCTCGTCATAGACATAGCTGGCATGGATGCCTTCCTTGGTCAGCGCCCGGCTCAACGGCTCTTCGCCAAGTTGAGGGAGATAGGTGTAATCGATCCGCTCTCCACGGGGCGTGAGAACGTGACTAGGTTGGCGCTGGCCCGGGTCGAAGTGGTAAGTACGGACGCGGCCGCCAGTGATCGACTCGACCATCCGACCCAACCCGTCGAAGCGCTGATGGCCCAGGACACTAGTTCGAAGCTGGTCGTTTTCCAAGAGCCGGACTTCGATCCGCACCGGCAGGTCTTCCTGGCTGTGCAGGGCATATTCGCGATGGACGACAGCATGATCGGGCAACCGGTTATCCACCAGGCGATCGAATTCATCATAGGCAAAACGTGTTTCGTCATTGCTCGGGCTCACCTCACGCACCGACCGGCCGAGGCCATCATAGAAGTACTGATGACGGCTGACAGGCCTGGCCTGAGTGTCGATGCGCTCCACTTGGTCCGCTGTACCGAATGCGTTCATCCAGGTCACGGTCTGACCACTCTTGAGGCTGCCATCGGCGGACTCGCGCCATTCTCTGCGCACCGGGCCACGGTAATGCGGAGCACCGATAGGGTCGGTCTGATCATGATGGACCACGCCATCCGGGCCTACTTCGCTACAGCGGCTGCCCCAGCCGTCGTAATGGTAGGCATGCGGCAACGGCACGTCCGCCAGGCGATGCCAGTCCACCTCGGTTTCCTCGATCAGATTGCCCAGACCATCGTAGCGCGCAGCGTAGGTCTGGCGAAAAGCTTGCTGTCGAGCGGGCGTGTCGCCGAAGTCGGGGTCCTGACGGCGCTCTTCGGTCACACGGTTGAGGCCGTCGACGATACTCAAGGTAGCCACACCTTTGACATCCACCCGAGTCTGCGTAGCCTGGTTGCCTGGTATGGCCACGAGCACATAAGCGTACTGACGTGATGCCGCATATTGCGTATCGGGCGCCACAGTTTCCCGGGTGACCCGGCGTAGACGATCGTACTCGTAGCGAATTTCCACATCATTGTCATCGCGGCTCAACAGCGGCTCGCCGAACAATGCCGAATCCTGCAAGGTCACAATCTTGCGCGAGTGACGCTCTCCTCCTTCGGGCAACGCCTCACCATGGTCGTGGCCAGTGACAGTCTGGCAGGTCTGCACCACAGGGTGACCATCGACCACCAGTGACAGGTAGTCGAAGTCGATGATCGTCGCCAGACCATTCATGGTGCTGACCTGCTGCTGCAGACGCCCATACCGCAGGGGGTCGAGCGGGTCTTCGTGGTAAAGGTAATCGACGCTGCGCAACTCGGCTCGCTGTTCGTCCGCCAGCAAGCGGCACTCCTGTTCCAGATCCTTGACCAGCCAGCCAGCGGACTCGCCCAGGCCAGGCAACACTTTGTAGCGGTAGAAAGTGGCAAGCGTCGGCGCCCCTTCCTCGATACCAGCACCCTGGGCAGGATGCACGGTGCGTTGTTTCACATTCCGAACGAACCCCTCTGGGTCTTGCGCCTGCGGGTAGTACTCTTGAACAGTGCGCGTACCGTTGGGCTGGCATTCCTCGGTAAGATTGCCGAAGCCATCAAAGATCGTTGCATGCTCCTCCTGCCTAAAGTCCACGGAGTTGTTTTCGATCGCCCAACTGTCGGTAACGGTGTGGGGCAGTTGAAAATAGGCCGGCTGCTCAGCGAACTGCTTGTTGGGCAATTCGTGATATTTGGTGACGGTGGTTCTGATACAGCGCTGCTCAGTGGTGACTTCTTGCGTGAGCAGGTGAAAACGATTGAAGGTGCGCTTCACCGTACGTGCGACCTTGTCATCGAGGTAATGACTGACCGTGGACTCATACTGGTAGGTTGGATCGGCTACCTTGTAGAGGTTGTCCCGGCCATTGTCGTCCCACTCGATACCTGAGCCAAACCCCAGGAAATTACTGGCACTGAAGGTGTACCCCAGTTTCATTTCGGGTTGCCCGTTGCCAGGCTGCACTACATGCTGTGAAACATAAGGCAGGCTCCTTCCAGAGCTGCCTGGAAGGCCATGCCCCTGCTCCCTGTACTGTACCAACTCCACCCCGCCCGAAGGGTTGTCCACCCGTTCCAGCAAATGCAGGGTGTTGCCGGGCGCATACTCCACAGGCTTGTAGGCGAATGCCCAACGGCCCTTGTCCTCGCTGGGCAAGACGATTTTGCTCAGCCGGTCTCCTGAAAACTCCAAGGTATAGAGAGCCGCTTGCTGCGTGTTCGGGTGCAGCGTGATGGAAACATGATCGTTGCCGGCATAATCGATCCACAGCAAGGCACGGGATGCATCATCGACGATCGACTCGAGGCAGGCACCATGCTTGTAAGGCTTGTAGGCCAGGGTAATGCCATGTCCCGAAGGCGCCAGTATACGGGTTGGCAGGGCAAGGTCGTCGTCGCCCTGCTGCGGCTCCAGGATCTCGACCAGACCAGACTTGTGGGCAATGCGAAACCGCTTTCGCTGCCCTTCGCTGACATTGCGAAAATGAAAACTCTCCACCTTGCGCTCAGGCACCAGGGCCTGCTGACCCGGGCCGTTGTCGACCACCTGAAAAGCTTCGCCGCTGTGCAGGTCGAGCATGCCGGTACTGATGCGGAACTGGCTGAGCACCAGGTTCCAACCGGTACCAAAGCCCGAGTCACGGTTGTTAAGGGGATTGAACGCCAGGCGCAACGGCAGATCGGGCCCACACAGGTCATTGGCCGGCAGACCTGGCAGATCGATACCCAGGCCATACTGGCCGGTGCGGGCGTCGACACTGCCCTGCACGAAACTCATGAAGTTGAAGGCATTGGAGTGAATGACGGTTTGCATACTCATGATGGGTCTCCTATAAGCTCAGCGCCGAGCGACAGACGCAATTCGTTGCGGCCATCGGTACCCAATCTGAAAGTCACCATCAGTGAATGGGCACTGCCGTAGTTGTCGGTGAGTGTGAACGACAACGGCTTGTCGAGGATTTTCCGGTAGTCGCCCGCCGTTGCTTGCCAGAAGGGAAAAGCCGAGGTGCGATCCAAGGTCAAGAGCAACGTGCCTCTAGGAATCTGGTACTGCCCTTTCAACGCATAGTCTAGGCGGGTGTAGGCGACCGACGGTTCCAGCGTCAGCAACTGCAACTTACCGCTGTACTCCACGCCTTCGTGCATTTCTGGTGCATCCGCCCTACGCCGAGGGTTGAACCCAAAGCCTGTGTATGAGGCGAATGTCTCATTGGCCTGTTCGCTTTCCCACCTGATCATTGAGCTGTTTTGGAAACGTACGTCGACGAAAGTGATATTGCGGCCCTGGAGTTGCCAGTAGTCGGTGGTGTAGTGCCAGTAGTTGAAAATGTCCGGGCGGCCATCCGAGCCGATTTCATCCTTGCCCTTCTCGGCGGCCACCCGCAGCCCGCCACCTGCATCCGCCCAGTCGTAGTCCTGCAGGCTTGGCAGGGGTACAGGTACGCCCTCGAGTAAAATTTCCCCCTTTTCCTTGCTGGGCTCGTCATCCGAATACCACCAGCCATTGTCATGCGCTTGGAACTTGGCGGTGAATTTGCTCACCTCGGCTGAAAGGGTCTGCACATAGACGGTCAGGGTGCGCTTACCATCGTTGGGGGCATGCAACGCATCGGCCACTTCCGTTGCATTGGCAGTGGGTAGGTAGTCGAAACGGTTTCGCACTTTGGACGCTGCCCAAAGCTTACCCCCCGGCTGCAAGGCTTCCTGATCCGCGGGCAGGTAATCGATCTCCGCGCCCCCTGGCCCAAGAAGCTTGAGCGTAGAAAGCTCGAGATCGCTGACGGGGTCGAACACCGTCTCGCCCGAACTGTCGATGAAGCTGTTGGTGACGATGGTGATATCAATACCGACTTGCTGCACGCCGTTGGCCAACACCTTGCTGCGGTTTGGGTGGTTCAGACTCAGGCTGAATTCGTTGAGTTCGCGCCAACGTTCTTGCTTTGCCGCTACCCTCATCGGGGCGTTACGTTGATGCTCGATGAGCGCGTAGCCACCGCTACGGCCAGCTCTGCCACGCACCACGCTGACCTCGCCCGCTTCCACGCCAGGCGCTGGAGCCCTATACAGGCCACTAATCGGGTCTATTTCTCCGGCACCGTAGACTTCCCAGCTTTCGGCTTCGACCTCGGTCAACGCGAACTGCTGGCTGTCCGAAGCCATCCGAAGCACATGGAAGGGCTCGATCTGCAAGGTGGGGGTGTGGGTCAAGGCAATCGAGGCGTAGCCATGCTCATCACCATCACTGACCCGAATACGCTGCAGGCGGACCGCGACACCCCCCGATTCACCGTCGGGGGTAAATGTCGCACGGCGGCCGTCGCTCTTGTCTGGCTCCAGTTTACCGTGCACTTCGCCGACAAGTGCCCAACTGCCTGCACGGTTTGCGGTCAATTCGATGGGGTCATCGCCCTGGCTCCAGGGCGAGACGCGCGGCGATATCGCCAACGGGTACTCGGACTCCACCACTAGCGCCGAGCAGGTGTACGTGCGCTGCTCGGTGGTAGCCGTGGCGGTCACGACGATGACATTCTGCTCGCCGGCGAAGTTCTCCACCGCCGTGGCGGTGTAGCGGCCCTGCGGGTCGATACCGCCAGTGGCAAGGGGGTATCGAAGGTTGCGGGCACCCCAGCTCGCTGACGGTTGCCCTTGGACGGTAAAGTGCAGCGACGACCCTGCAGCGACGCTGCTCACGCCCGGTTGCAGCCGGCGCGTCGCGTCGCCTGGGCCTACCTCCCCGAAAAAAATCCGGTCGAATGGTGTGGCATCGTCGCTGAACTCGATTTCGTGCCCCTCCGGCATGAGCAGCTGCCTCAACAGTCGCTGGCCAGCGGCATCGATCAGGGTACTTCTTACTTTGCCAATCAACAGGGCGGCGCCATGATTCACCTTCAGGCCCTGCTGTTTCTCGGGCAACAAATACGGAAGATTGCTGGGTATACCCTCAAGTTCAGCCTGACCAGCCAGTTGCATCAACAGAACGACGGCGCCATCGTCACCCGGTAGGCTGCCCTGTGGCACAGGTGCTGCCATGGCAATGGGTACGCAGTCGACGAATGAAAGCGCGTCGTAACCGACCGGGTCGAACGTGAGCAGCGTCAGCGAGCGACTGAACTGTGCTTGCCCTTTCAGGCATTCCAGTATGAATTCGCCCATGGCCCGTGCCGCGGTATCCGTGCTGCCGAGGGTGCACATAGGGTGGCTGGCTTCGCTGAAGTCCACGAACAGTTGCGCCTGCCCGAACCCTGGGATGTTGCGCATCGCCAGCTTGACCGTCACCTCGAGATTGAAGCCCATGCCTTGCTGCAGTATGTGGCTCCTGCGCAAACGGCTTGCCCTGCCAGGCTGCAACGCAGCGGTTTGGCAGCGGCCTGCGATCATCTCGAATTGTGCGGTGACGCTCGATGTTCTGCCAGTCGCATGCTTGAACGACAGT
>NZ_BCBD01000144.1:0-14037 GCF_001320345.1 Pseudomonas sp. NBRC 111127
CGGAGGCCTCGGTAGCTGCCGCGACAGGCCTGCAGCGGCTCAATCTGGTTCAGACCCAGCTCTTGCCAAAACAGGCGGCGCTCACGGCATCCACCGAAGCGCTGACCATTGCCCAGGCCAACCTGACACGCGCCGCCACCGGCGGTTTGCTGTCGGCACTGGGCGGCCCGATGGGGCTGGCTTTGCTCGCCGGTACCGCAGCGGCCAGCTTCCTGTTACTCAGCGACAACGCCGACCAGGCGGGCGTCAGCCTGGACGACCTGCACAAGCCGGTTGCTCAGCTGCGAGAAGAGTTCGCCAAGCTCAACAAGGACCAGCGTGAAGCCTCGCTGGTGAAGTGGCAGCAAGAACAGGTCAATGCCGCTGACAAGGTGAAGGACGCCTATGGCGACCTGTCCCAGTCGATCCGATCGGCTGTGGTCACGGCCCCGGCGCGCGACTCTGGCGGCCAGTACAACCGGCAGTTGGCCGAGTACCAAGGCCTGATCGATCGCCTCAATGAGGCGCGTGCCTCGGGACAGGGTTTATCGCCTGTGCTGCAGGAGGTAGCGACACGGCTGCAACTGCCGGCCAGCACGGTGCAGCAGTGGATCACCCAGGCGGGTGCCGTCAGCGACGCCGATCAGCGATCGAGCCTGATCGCGGAAACCCTGCGAGTGCTCACCGGTGTCACCGATGCGAACACCTCGGCCACCCAGGCGAACAATGCCGCCAAGGTCGGCATGAGTTCGGCTGGCCAGACGTATCTGGAAACGCTGCAGAAGCAGCTGGCCGGCCTGCAGGACAATGGCGACGCAATCAAGATCGCCAACCGCTACATCGCCGAAAACGCCGATCTCACCGAGACCGACCGACAGGCGATCCTTTCGGCGGCCAGCGCGATCGAGTCGCAGAAGAAGGCCAACAAGGATTCGACTGAAGGCAGCAAGGGCCGCACCAAGGCGCTGAACGACGAGGTCAAGGCGCTCGACGCGATCATCGACCGTGCGCTGCCGGAGAAGAAGCGCCTGGAGGACCTGGTCGAGGGCGTGCAGGGGCTGCGCAAGGCCCAGGCCGCCGGCAAGATCACCGCCGCCGAGATGGAGCTCGGCATCAAGAACCTGAACGCGGCCTATGCCGATCCGGAGTTAAAGAAACGGGCCGAAGAAGAGAGGAAGCTGGCGGAGATCCGGCGCAACAGCGCCGAAGCCTACCGCAAGGCCATGGAGGTGGTGCTGCAGACCCGGCAGGACGCAATCAATGCGGACGTAGCCGGCGTAGGCATGGGCGACGATCAGCGCGAACAGGCCGACCGGCTCAACGCTGTGCGGCAGAAGTATGCCGAGGCGCGCCGGCAGCTTGAAGAGCAGCAGGAGGATGTGTCGCGCCGGCTCAGCCAGGACGCCTATCAACAGCGGCTGGCGGACCTGGCCGACTACCAGGCGCGCGAGCTGCAGATGGAAGTCGACGGTTTCGACGCTCGCTTGCTGGCCCAGCGAGACTACCGCAACGGCGCCAAGCGAGCCTGGGCGAACATTCAGGCGGACGCGGCGAACGTGGCCGGCGCTACCGATGACATGCTCACCACCGGTTTCAACACGGCCCGCGATGCCCTGGCCGAATTCGCCATCACTGGCAAGGCCAACTTCAAGGACTTCGCGTCGAGTGTCATCAACGACATGGCCAGGATCGCCAGCCAGCAGGCCGCCAGCTCGTTGCTGAGTGGGCTGGTTGGCCTGGGCGTGTCTGCGATGGGCAGCTACTTCGGCGGTGGCTCAGGTAACGGCATGACGCCCGGGTCTGCGGGTGCCGTCTCGTCGAGCCTCGGTGCGTCGCAGGCGGGCTATGGCAGTACGTACTTCCCCCAGGCGCTGGGCGGCGCTTGGTCTCGAGGCGTGCAGTTGTTCGCCAAGGGCGGTGCGTTCACCAACAGTGTGCTGAGCCGCCCGACTGCCTTCGGCATAGCAAATGGTGGCCTAGGCGTGGCCGGCGAGGCTGGACCTGAGGCAATCATGCCGCTGGCCAGGGGCTCGGACGGATCGCTTGGCGTTCAGGTCGTTGGTGGCAACGGCGGCGGGTCCACCGTGGTGCAACTCAACGTGCCGGTTTCGGTGAGTGTTGAGGACCGCAGCGCAGACGGCATGGAACTGGACAGCACCACCCTTCAGCAAAACCTCCAGCAGCAGATGCAGGGGGTGGCGGAGCGTGCCATAGCCGCTTCGTGGCGGGCGGGTGGCGTGAGTTATCGAAACAGTAACGGGAGGCGCTGATGGCGATCGAAACCTTCACCTGGACGCCAGACGACGAGGCCAGCGGTGATAGCACGTTACGCACCCGGAAATCACAGTTCGGTGACAACTACGCCCAGGTGTCCACCGATGGCCTAAATGCCGAATCTGACAGCTGGTCGCTGTCGTTCGGCGGTCTGGCTGACGAGCTCGCACCTATCCTGGCGTTCATCCGGAGGCACCGGGGCGCCACGTCATTTCTGTGGACGAATCCCGAGGGCGTCCTTGGGCTGTATCGGTGCGAGACCTTCCGGCAGCAGCGAAAGCCGGGCGGTGTGGCGGTGCTGACAGCTACTTTTGAACGAGCATTTCATCCATGACCTTGATCACTCAGCTGCAGAAGCTGGAACCCGGCGCAGAAATCCTGTTGTTAGAGCTGGACGGCTCCGATTTCGGAGCGGACACGCTGCGATTCCATGGGCACGCGATACCGCACACACCTCAAGAACTGGCAGCGGCTGGCGCGAACGCTGACCAGCTGCCGGCCAAGTCGATCTGGTGGCAGGGCAATGAGTACGGCGCCTGGCCCATGCAAATCGATGGCATCGAAGCGAACTCGGATGGTACCGCCGTGCGGCCCACGCTGACCGTGGGCAACGTCAACGGCCGAATCACCACCCTGTGCCTGGCCTTCGACAACCTGCTCGAGTTCAAGCTGACCATGCGTCACACCATGGCTCGCTATCTGGATGCGGTGAATTTCCCGGCAGGCAACCCCGAGGCCGATCCGACCGAAGAGGCGATCGAGGTCTGGTACATCGACCAGAAGGTTTCCGAGAACGGCACTACGGTTTCTTGGGAGCTGGCCAGCCCTGGCGACGTGGGCGGGGAGACTATCGGCCGCCAGATGACGCAGCTATGCCACTGGGCAATGACTGCCCGCTACCGCGGCCCGAACTGCGGCTACACCGGCCCCTACTTCGACCTTGAAGGCGATCCCACCGACGACCCGGCCAAGGACCAGTGCAATGGCTGCCTCGACACGGGATGCACCGTTCGCTACGGGCAGGGCAATCAACTGCCATTCGGCGGCTTCCCGGCCGTTTCCCTGATCGCACGGAGCTGACCATGCGCAAACACATCCTGGAGGCAGTGCGAGCGCATGCCGCCGGCTGCTATCCGACAGAATCATGCGGACTGATCGTGGCGGTAGGTCGGTCGCACAAGTACGTGCCTTGTGAAAACACCGCGACTGACCCATCCGAGGAATTCCGCATCGCGCCCGAGCAGTATGCTGCGGCTGAAGAGCAGGGCGAGGTGATCGGTATCGTGCACTCGCATCCAGATGCCCCCAGCAGGCCGTCGCCCCGTGACCTGGCCATGTGCGAGGCTACCGGGTTGCCTTGGTACATCCTGTCCTGGCCAGAGGGTGACCTGCGCACAGTCGCGCCAACCGGTCACGCGCCGCTGCTCGGGCGGCCGTTCGTGCACGGAGCCTGGGACTGCTGGCAGGTCTGTGCTGACTGGTACAAGCGAGAGTGGGGTCTGGAATTTCCGGCCTACGCGCGGGAGGATGGGTGGTGGGAGAAGCCGGACGGTCCAAGCCTGTATGAGCAGGCCTTCGAGGCTGCTGGCTTCTACCAGGTCAGCCAGCCGCAGCGCGGCGACATGATTGTCATGGCCGTGGGCCGCACGGCTCACCCGAACCACGCCGGCATTTACCTCGGCGCTGACGCTCGGCTGCCGGAGGAATCGGCGGAGGTCTTCGGACCTGGCCCGTTCATGCTGCACCACCTGCTGGGCAGACCATCAGAAATCATCGTATTCGGTGGGCCCTGGCTCGACCGGACGCGCCTTGTGTTACGACATCAAGGTGCGGAGCGCGGCGGGAAGGAGAAGGCGCTAAACGCTATGTGTCGGCTTGACGAGCGGGACTCGGAGCTGTGACCCTCTGGCTATCATTATGCTATCGCAGTTGAATGGCTCTATGATATTTTTTTGCGCTCATTTAAGGAGCGCGACATGTATAAAAAGGTAGTTTTGCTATTGGCTGGTGGCACTTTGGTTGGTTGCGCAACATCCTCAATGGACTATAGCCCCCCAACGCCAGCGGCAGTCCCCAACACCAGAAGCGTTTCTACGGACTTCGAAAAGTCCTGGGATCAGCTCGTTCGTCAGCTCAGTTCGGATTTTTTTGTTATCAATAATATTGATAAGAGCTCTCGTCTGATTAATGTTAGTTTTTCGACGTCGCGGCCTTCTGAGTATGTGGACTGTGGGTCAACTTTACGGAAGTTCAGTAACGCGAGAGGGGAGCAAGTTTATAACTACGTCACGGCAGATTCTGCAAAATTTGCGGTTACAAACCAAAATGCTGCGTTCAATGTCAGCCGTGAAACGAAGCTAGAAGGACGCGTGAATATCTACGTCGCTCCGGGAAAAGGCGGCACAGATATCTCCGTTAATACCAAATACGTATTTACTGTCAACGCGAAAATCTTTGGTTTCGACGGTTCACCGGTGACAGTAAATCCTACGACGATCGATTTCTCGACCAAGAGCCCATACACTTCCCCCGATTTGACGTGTTACGCAAGAGGTACTCTAGAGTCCCGAATTTTAGACATGGTGATGTAGAGCCCGACTAATCTATCGTGCGCCATTTCTGAGGGGAGACTATGATCACGCGAATTCTCATCTGTGCAGTGGGGCTGGCGTTGCTGGCGGGTTGCACTACGCCCGGCAATTTACTCAAGAGTAACCCGACGATCATGGCAGAAACCACGAAGGCACCAAAAGCATACGCGCTGTGCGTTTTGCCTGAATGGCAAGAGCACCAGGCCGGGGCAACCATGAGTGAGACTCTTACGGGCTACCGATTGATTTCCTCAGCTGAATCGATCGGTCAGACCAACGAGCTTCTGGAAATCAAACAAACGGTCCACGGCAGCGAGGTGCTGCTGTATCAGCGGATGCCAGGGATAACCATGGGCAGGTCAAAGATTACTTCGTCCGTGAAAAACTGCCTTTGAACGCTGTTTTAAGCAATTAGCCGCCACTTGGCGGCTTTTTTTCGTCTGGAGAACTGCATGTCTCAAGAAATGACCGTTATAGAGTTTTCAGGAACTTTGCGCAAAGCGCTTGGACGGTGGCACCGGCGACTGCTGGATACTGGCAGCGTGCGCGAGTTGCTGAAAGCGCTGACGATCACGCTGCCAGGATTCAAGGAAGAGATTGATCGGCTGTCCCGCTTGGGAATGAATTTCGCTATCTACCGCAATGGTACAAACGTAGGTGAGACCGAATTCGGTCGTGGCGGAGCGAAGGTTGTGAAAATCGTTCCGGTTGTTGCTGGCAGTAAGCGTGGGGGGATGCTGCAGACAGTTATTGGCGCGATATTGATTGCCGCTTCCTTCATCCCCGTCCCTGGGTTCCAAGCCCTTCTTCCCGTAGGTGTAGCAATGGCCGCCGGCGGAGTCATCCAGATGCTCAGCCCTCAGGCCAAGGGCCTGTCTCAGAGTGCCGCACCTGAGAACTTGCCGAGTTACGCCTTCGGCAGCGCCAAGAACACTACAGCCAGTGGCAATCCTGTCCCGATTTGCATCGGCGAACGCCGCTGGGGTGGGGCGATCATCTCAGCCTCGATCGAGGCGCAAGACAAGGCCTAGGGCCAACTCAGCTAATAGACCGCCTCCGGGCGGTTTTTTCTTGCCCGGAGGAAAGTATGGGCCCTGTAGATCACCTGGAAATCACCGGCGCCAAGGGCGGCGACAGCAAGCCGAAAACTCCGGTCGAGACACCGGACAGCCTGCAGTCGTCGAACATCGCCAAGATCCTGCTGGCCGTAGGTGAGGGCGAATTCGAAGATACGCCAACCGACCGTGACATCTACCTCGACAACACGCCGATCATGGACGCCAGCGGCAACGTGAATTTCCCAGGGGTGAAGTGGGAGTGGCGCCCAGGCTCCGTCGAGCAGGAGTACATCCAGGGCATTCCCTCCGTCGAGAACGAGACCAACATCAATGTGGAGCTGCGCAGCGACAACCCGTTCACCCGTGCCCTGAGTAACACCCAGCTCTCGGCCGTGCGCGTGCGCATGACTTGGCCGCGCCTGGCGCAGCAGGACAGCAACGGCAACACCAACGGCTACCGCATTGAGTACGCGATCGATATCGCCACCGACGGCGGTGCTTATGTAGAGGCGCACCTCGGCGCCGTGGACGGCAAAACCACCAATGGCTACCAGCGCTCCGTGCGTGTGAACCTGCCCAAGGCGACCTCCGGCTGGATGCTGCGTGTGCGCCGGATTACCCCAAACGCCAACAGCGGCACAATCGCCGACACGATGACCATCGCTGGCTACACCGAGATCATCGACCAGAAGCTGCGCTACCCGAACACCGCGCTGCTGTACATCGAGTTTGACGCCCAGCAGTTCCAGAACATCCCGGCTGTCACCGTGAGGTGCAAGGCCAAGCGTTGGCCGGTACCGACCAACTACGACCCGGTAGCCCGTACCTACACTGGCGTATGGGACGGCACCTTCAAGCAGGCCTGGACCAACAACCCTGCGTTCGTGACCTACGGGCTGTGTGTCGAAGATCGGTTCGGTCTGGGTAAGCGCATCAAGTCGTGGATGGTCGACAAGTGGGAGATGTATCGCATTGCCCAGTACTGCGACCAGTTGGTGCCGGATGGCGTGGGTGGTCAAGAGCCGCGCTATCTGTGCGACATGAACCTGCAGGGCCGCTCCGAGGCCTGGACGCTGCTGCGTGACTTGGCGGCCATCTACCGGGGCATGGTGTACTGGGCCCACGGTTCGCTGTTCATGCAGGCGGATATGCCGCGAGCCCAGGACATTGACTACGTGTTCACCCGAGCCAACGTAATCGACGGTGACTTCGTCTACGGGGGCGCCGAGCGCAACACGCACTACAGCCGCGCCTTGGTCAGCTACGACAACCCGGCCAACAATTACGACACCGACGTCATTCCGGTGACCGATCTGTCGCTCCAGCGCAGGTACCGCGATCGCCCAATCGAGCTGTCGGCGATTGGCTGCACCCGGGCCTCCGAGGCCCAACGCCGCGGTAAGTGGGCGCTGTTGAGCAACAGCCAGGACCGCACCGTCACCTTCAAGACCGGCATGGAAGGACGCATTCCACTGCCTGGCTACGTCATTCCCATCGCAGACGAGCTCGTTGCGGGCCGTCCAAACGGTGGCCGGATTTCGGTGGCTGCCGGCCGCGTTGTGACCTTGGACCGTGACACGCCGATCAAGGCCGGTGATCGCCTGATCTTGAACCTGCCGAATGGGACTGCTCAGGCGCGCACCGTGCAATCGGTAGCTGGGCGCGCGGTCACGGTGACCACCGATTACGGGGTCCAGCCTGAACCTGAGCTGCAGTGGGCAATCGACTACGACGACCTGGCCATCCAGCTTTTCCGGGTGCTCAAGACGACTCGTACCCAGGAGGGAAACCACGAAATCACCGCGCTCGAGTTCAACCCAAGTAAGTTCCCCGCGATCGATACCGGTGCCAAGCTGGACGAGCGCCCGATTAGTGTCATCCCGGTGACGACCGTGCAGCCGCCAGCGAGCGTGACGCTGTCGTCTAACCACGTGATTGACCAAGGCATCGCGGTCAGCACCATGACCATCGCTTGGCCGGCAGTGGAGGGTGCCGTTGCTTACGATGTTGAATGGCGCAAGGACAACGGCAACTGGATTCGTCTGCAACGCACCGGCGCTGCTTCGGTTGATGTGGTAGGAATCTACGCTGGCGCTTACCTGGCTCGGGTACGGGCGGTCAGTAGCTTCGACATCACCTCGATCTGGAAAAGCTCGAATCTGACTCAGCTGAATGGCAAGGAAGGCCTGCCGCCGGCCGTTACGTTCCTGGATACCGAAAGTCTGCTGTTTGGCATCGGCATCAAGTGGGGCTTTCCAGCGGGCGCCGAGGACACCCAGCGAACGGAGCTGTGGTACAGCGAAGGCACCGATCTGGGTTTGGCCACCAAGCTGGCCGACCTGGCCTATCCGCAGAACGAGCACGTCATGCAGGGCCTGCGCGCCGGGCAGCGTTTCTTCTTCTGGGCGCGCCTGGTGGATCGCACCGGCAACCTCGGCCCGTTCTTCCCGGAGGCCCCGGCAGTGGTTGCCGGAATGGCCAGCGCTGATGCTGGCGCGATCCTCGAGCAGATCAAGGATCAGATCACCGAGAGTGAACTGGGCCAGGAGCTCACCAGCCGAATCGACCTGATAGACAAGAATGGCCCTGGGTCGGTGAACGATCGGATAGGGACGGCCAAGACCGAACTGGCCCTGCAAATCAGTGAGGTGAACAACGCCCTCAACACCACCAAAGGCAACTTGCAGCAGCACATCACCGCTGTGAGCGCTGATGTGTCGGCTGCCAAGGCCGACCTGCAGCAGCAGATCGCCAACGTCTCGGCCTTGGCCGGCTCGTTGCCGTACCGGAAAGACAAGGCCTACAGCGTCGGGCAAAGCGCCCTGGGCAGTGATGGCAAGTTGTACCAGGCCCTAAAAGCGGTACCGCTGAACACGCCACCGCCGAACGCCACCTACTGGACCGATGTTGGCCAGGCGGTGGTGACTGCCAACGGCATGGCCGCGCGCGTCCAGACCATGGAAACCAAAGTCGAAACCCTGGAGGGCGCCACCTCAGCCCAGGCCCAGCAGATCTCGGGCCTGCAGTCGAGCCTTACCACCACCAACGGCAACGTGTCGGCTGCCCAGCAGGCTGCGCAGGATGCGGCCACGCTAGCGGGCGGGAAGGGCAAGGTCATTGTTCAGTCGGCCGCGCCTGCCGTCGCCGACCGTCTGGCTCAGAACCTGTGGATCGACACCACCAGCAATGCCAACACGCCGAAGAGGTGGAGTGGCTCGGCATGGATCGCTGTGACGGATAAGGTAGCAACCGATGCTGCCGCAGCTGCCGCCGGCGCATTGGCCTTGGCCCAGACTAAGGCCGACGCCACGGTAGTCAGCAGCCTGACCACCCGGGTCAGCGATGCCGAGGGCAAGCTCACGTCGCAAGCCACCCGCATGGACGGCATGCAGACCAGCATCGACGGCAAGGCCAGTTCGCAGGCGCTGCAGCAGGTCACGAGCCGTGTCGCGGCGACCGAGGACAAGGATAAGGCCCAAGATCAGCTCATCAGCTCGCAAAGCCAGGCGCTCACCTCGCTGACTGACAGCGTGAGCAAGAAGGCGGATGCTTCGGCTGTCCAGTCCCTGGGTAACCGAGTGGAGGCTGCTGAAGGGGCACTGAGCAGCCAGAGCACTGATATCACGCAGCTGAAAAACAGCGTAGGCGCTGCCCAGCCATTCGTTGCTGGCCGTGCCTGGGAGTTCACCGGCTCGACAAGGGGTTGGGTGGCGACCGCGACAAATGGGACGATTACTGCGGGCCCGCTGTTTGCTACCGTGACTGCAAACCCGAACCTTCAGTGCAATTTCACCCCAGTCGTTGCAGGCGCAGAGAACCCCTATCTGCGGATTAGGCTACGGCGGCGTAATACCAGCCGGGCAGGTGCCCAGATGTATTGGGCGAACGAAGAAGGCGGGTTGGCCGAGGCAAGGCGCTTTGGGTGGTTCATCAGCACCACAACCACGGATTGGCAGGACATCGAGCTTGACCTGTCCGGCCATGCCGGGTGGAACGGCAAGAAAATTTACGCCATCCGCCTGGACATGATGAACTCCGGTGATACAAGCGGCGAGATCGATATCGCTTATATCGCCGTTGGTAGGCGTTCCGCCTCGGCCTCGGCAGAAGCCGTTTCCACTCTGAACAACGCGGTTACCGAAGCAGAAGGAAAGCTATCCAGCCAGAGCCAGTCGATCGTAAATCTGCAGGGTGGGCTCAATGCTACCAACGGTAATGTGTCAGCTGCGCAGAAGGCTGCCCAAGACGCATACAGCCTCGCTGACGCCAAGGGCAAGGTGATCGTCCAAAACTCAACACCTTCAGCCATCAACCAGCAGATCCAGAACCTTTGGATTGATACCACAGGTGGCGGGAACACACCCAAACGGTGGAATGGCTCTGCATGGCAGGCAGTTTCGGACAAGGTAGCCACGGATGCCGCAGCAGCAGCGGCCAATGCCCTGAGCCAAGTAGCGACAAAGGCTGATGCCTCTACCGTTCAGAGCCTCACGAATAAGGTAGAGCAACAGGGCACAGCCATCACCGCCGCTGGCGAGGCGATCACTGGCATTAATGCATCGCTCGGCCAGGTTGGCGGCGAGAACCTACTGCCTAACCCTTCGTTTGAGGTAGAGGGGCCAACTGCCGGCCTTGCTGATGGCTGGCGTATTGGCTCCTCGCTGTCTGCACCCAATCGGCTTCTGTCGTTGGTGCCGTCAACCTTGGACCCTCGCGGTAAGGCGCAGCGTGTTGATGCCAAAGGGCTATCCGGCTCTGCGTATGTGGATGTTGCGCTACCGAACGCAAGCTGGGTGTCCATGGCGCCAGGGCAGGTACTGACAGTGTCGGCGTATGTCCGGGGCACCCAGGATCTGGTCAGCGAGATATACCTGCAATACAAGAACAGTGGTGGGGCCACGGTAGGGACGCATGGACCGCTCCGAACCATTCTGAGCGACGCATGGAACCGACCAGTCTTCACTGGCGCTGCCGCTCCAGCGGGGACGATCGGGGCAGACCTTCTTTTACGCGTCAGAGGTCCTTTGGGTGGTACCGCCAGTGACGGCTACTACGAGATTGATCGCGCCCAAGCTGAACTATCCACCGTCGTGAGTGCCTGGAAGGACAACGCCAAGAACGCTCAAAGCGCAGCGCAAGCAAACGCTGCAGCGATCAACAGCGTATCGGGTCGTGTCTCCAGCACCGAGGAGGGGCTGACGTCAGTCAGTGGTCGGCTAACTCAACTGGACAATTCGATCGGAGACGTTGGCGGAGAGAATCTGCTCTACAACCCGGCTTTCACGAAATTGGGAGCAGCTACGGGGAACAATCCTGATGGATGGGTGCCGGAAGGGACGGCGACCTATACGCCCTCAATGGTCAGCTCCTGGCTTAACGCTGCAGAAAATGCATATCGGTGCACCACCACGGGCGTTGGCACAACAGCTTCGGGCAACCCTTACACGTCGCTGGTCACAGCAAGTGAACGGGCTCCTGCAGTTGCCCCGGGTCAGACGGTGACGTCGTCGATCTATGCAAGGAAGACCTCCGATTCAGGCGATTTGGGATTGAGGATCTTCCATCAGTGGGCAAACGCCGCCGGTACCGTAATCTCTGCTCCGGCCTCGCAGGTTGTGCCCGTATCGGTGTCCGGCGATCGCGTGTCGTTCACATCGATTGCTCCTGCTGGCGCCGCCAAGGTTCGGGTGTTTTACCGGGCCCACGCTGCAAGCGGGAGTAGTGCTGCTGGTACTTTCGAGGTTGCCAGGCCACAGGTCGAATACGGTTCGCGGCCGACTGGCTGGCGAGACAACGGGCAGGTCAACAGCACCGCCATCGGCGCCGTTTCTACGGCAGTCGACGGCCTGACATCCAGCGTGAGCCAGCAGGCCAAAGACATCACCTCTGTGTCCGGCAGAACGACCAGCCTTGAGAACAGCGTCAACAGCGGTTCCACTGGCCTGGCCAGCAAGGCGTCGACCGCAGCGCTGACCAGCGTGGCCAACCGCGTCGCTGCTACTGAAAGCGGACTGACTGCGCAATCCGCGAGCATCACCAACCTGGAGGCGAAGATTGGCACCGCTCTGCCATTCGTAGCTGGGCAGACTTGGGAGTTCGTGAACTCAGTGGAGGGATGGATAGCCAATACGTCTGGAGCAACCCTGACCGCAGGCCCTCAGTACGCAACTGTCGCCAAGTTCACGACCATTCAGGCAACCAACACCTTCCCCGTCATAGACGGAGCCGCGAACCCTCTTGTGAGGATCAGGCTGCGCCGGCGCAACACCGGCCGGACCAGTGCGGCTATGTACTGGGCCAACGAGGATGGGGGGCTTGCTGAGGCTCGGCGTTTCAACTGGCCTATCAGCACCTCGAGTGGAGATTGGCAGGACATCGAGCTCGATCTGTCCGGCCATTCTGGTTGGAATGGGAAGAAGATCTGGGCCATCCGCCTGGACATGTACAACTCAGGTGATGCCAATGGCGAGGTGGACATTGCCTACATCGCAGCCGGTCGCCGGTCGGTGGCTGCTTCGGGGAGGGCGTTTGACTCACTCAGCGTCAACGTTTCCCAGCAGGGGGACAAGCTGGCGGCTGAAACACAGAGGATAAATGGGCTGCTGTCCTCTGTCGGAGATGCCAACGCCGCGATTCAGAACGAAGCCAAGGCCCGAAGCGATGCTGATGGAGCACTCAGTCAGCAAATTCAGAGCACCCAATCGTCTTTGGGGGCCACCAATGCTTCGGTACAGCAGATCAGTACCGCGCAGACCGGATTGAATAATCGGGTCAACGCTCAGTTCTCGATCAAGGTTGCAGTTACGCAAAGCGGAGTTTATGCGCTCGGTGGGATTGGAGTAGGCATTCAGAACCAGAATGGTGTGCTGCAGTCGGTCGTGGCCGTCTTGGCGGACCAGTTCGCGGTAATCAACGCCGCCGGCAATGGTTACGTCAGCCCGTTTGCGATTCAAGGCGGCCAGGTGTTCATGAATGATGCCTTCATTCGTGATGGCAGCATCATCAACGCCAAGATCGCCAACGGTGCGATTACGTCCGCGAAGATCGGGGTGGCGGAAATCGACACGCTGCGAATTCGTGGTAACGCTGTCACTGTGCCGGTATCGGCAAGCAGCCCCGGGAATGTGCTGGGTGCGGGGGTAGGCCAATGGCAAAACCTGGTCGCTGTCGGCGTTCAGATGGACGAGGGCGGTTTCATCACCGCCCAGTACAGCTGCTACCAAGGGTTTGGCAGTGGTATCCGTAAGTACCAATTCCAGATGGATATCAACGGCTTGGTGATCGCGGAAGGTGGCGGCGATTGGGCGGATGGCTTCCCTAACCTGATGGGATCAATCGGCGTTGGCCCTGGTTATTTCGTCATCACTGTGAAGTGGTGGGGGGAGAACACGGGTGTCGGGGTGAGAAATCATAACCTCTTTGCGATGGGAACCAAACGATGAGCAACACTGGACACTTCGCAGCCTATGAGCCTGACGGCCGGATCGTATTTGCCGTCAGCTGCCCGCCCGAGTACGGGAAGCAGATCATCAGGCTCAACACCGACCGGCCTTTCATCCAGGTGGCCACACCGGCAAGGCCGGCAGATCACTTCGTGGTGGGGCAGATGCTCAAGGAGCGTCCCCAGATGGGGGCGGTTCTCCAAGGGCTCTGGTTGAAGGGGGTGCCCGAAGGTGCCGCCGTCAACATCGAGAGCGAAACCTACACCGCTGACGGCAGTGACATCGAGCTGGGATTTTCGGCGCCGGGTATCTACACCGTCACGGTCAGCCTTTGGCCATACCGCGATCGGGAGTTCACCGTTGAAAATTCAGCATAAGAGCGACCACACCAAGCGCCGTGCGGCCGAGTACCCGCCGGTGGAGGAGCAACTGGACATGCTTTGGCATGCGATGAATCAAGGGCATATGCCCAAGGCTGAGCCGTTCTTCTCGACCCTGCAGCAGATCAAGCAGCAACACCCCAAGGCTTGAATCCAAGCCAACTACCCAATGCCCGCCATCGTGCGGGCTTCTTTTGCCTGGAGATTTACCCATGCCATTTGTCGCCATCAACCTGAGCAATGACTACGAAGTTGCCAACAAAACTCGCTACGCCACCCAGGAGGAGGCCGACGCCCGAGCCCGCGAGATTCT